>NZ_JBAIZF010000002.1:0-141408 GCF_036762875.1 [Clostridium] cellulosi
GCTCAACTGGCTGTTCATAACCGTAAATATAATGCTTTTCCTATGCGTCCGCTTAAATGGCAGTCACCTAAAAAGGTACTGCATGATTTTTTGTCCCTCGGTGTAACATATCTTTGACAAACCTACAGGATGGGTATATCAAATTAATTTGATACTTTCGGCTTAACGCTCAATATGCTATAATAAAAGTTACAGCAGCAGTGAGAGCAAGTATTCATTATAAAAATCAACAGCGGATACTTGCCGCAAGTTGTGCTGCTGCAATTTTGAGTTATTTTTTTGAGACGTCGAAAGGTGTCACGTGATGAAATTAAAATTGAAAATCAACTGCTTTAATGGCGTTATGGCCTTGCCCGCCGAGGCGGTGGATAAATACATAAACGAAGCTTCGCATAGCGATTTGAAAGTGCTCTTATATGTTTTTCGCAATTCAACCGGAACGCTTGATACGTCAGAAATTTGCGCCGCTTTGAAGATTACTGAAGATCAGCTTGAAAAATCGCTTTTGTTCTGGGAAAAGGCTGGACTCATTAAGGTTGACGGTAATCTCCAAAAAGATAAGAAGCAGGACAAACAAGTAAGCGAATCCGGAAAAGCGCGTGAGCAAACTGCCGCTCACAGGATTATAGATATGCCGACTCAGTACGGGCAGGAAGAGATCGCGAAAAAATCGCAGGAGAACGCGGAAATTAAGTTTTTGCTTGAAGCGGTTCCACACCAGCTTGGAAGGCTCTTGTCCCCCTCGGAATGTTCGACGCTTGTCTATTTATACGAGGGCGCGGGGCTTCCTGCGGACGTTATCATAATGCTGGTAGGGTACTGTGCCTCCTTCGGCAAAGGCAATATGCGGTACATAGAAAAGATGGCAATAAGCTGGGCGGAAGAGGGTATTGATACCCATGAAAAAGCGGAAAACAAGATAAAGGAACTCGAGGAGCGCAGGGGATATGAAGGTCAGGTCCGCTCAATCATGGGTATAACTGACCGTGCCCTTACACCTACTGAAAGACAGCATATATCGCGCTGGTGCAGTTGGAAGATGCCGATAGACCTCGTCAAACTCGCTTATGATATAGGCGTTACGAGAACCGGAAAACTATCTTTTTCATATATAAATTCGATTTTGAATGCGTGGCATGAAAAAGGCTTTACTACGGTTGAGCAGGCCCGCAATGAAAACAAAAAGAGCAGAGCAGTGGATGATAAGACGCCGTCCTATGACATTGACGAATACGTACGGCTTTCAATGAAATCTCTGCACGATGAATAGGAGGACGCTCTATGCCATATGATTCTGAAGTTTTCGCAGCGGCGCTAAGAAGGGTAGAGCAGCGCCGTGCGCAAGCTATTCAGGAGAACGAGCGCATAAAATATGAGCTATATAAGAAAATACCGAGACTCGCTGAGATAGAACGCGAACTTGCCGAAACCGGCATAAAAGTTGCAAAAGAAATTTTAAATTCAAGCGGCGATACCTCGTCAAAACTTGAAAAGCTCCGTTCGCAGAACCTTTCTCTTCAGGCCGAGCGTGCGGAACTGCTTGTTGCGAACGGTTACCCTAAGGAAATACTTGCTATCAATTACTTTTGCCCGAAATGCCACGATACCGGTTACTGCGGCGATTCTGTCTGCGACTGCTTAAGGGCGCTTCTGCGGGAGGAAGCCTGCAAGCGGGCGAATGCAGGCTCGCCCCTGCCGCTTTTTACGTTTGATACATTTGACTTAAGCTACTACCCAGACGAGCATGACGATAGGTTTGACTTTAATGTGCGGTGGCATATGGAAAAAGTTTTGAATCACTGCAAGAATTATGCGGCCGATTTCAAGCACGCGGATACAAGCCTGCTGATGCTTGGCAAAACAGGGCTCGGGAAAACGCATCTTGCGCTTTCCATAGCAAACGCCGTTATTGAACAGGGATTCGGCGTCGTATACGATACGGCCCAAAATATTTTCATGAAGATGGAAGATGAGAATTTCGGGCGAAGTGACAAGAAATATACATTCTCAGTTTTTGACTGTGATCTGTTGATTCTTGACGAGCTTCCCGACTATGCCTCGCCGTTTGCCGTAAATACGCTGTATAATATCATCAATACCCGCATGCTTCATCACCGCCCGATGATTGTCAGCACTAATTTGACTGAAAAGGAGCTTGAATCAAGATACGGTGAACGCATATTCTCGCGGCTTATCGGCGAGTTCAAGCTGCTCAAATTCTTTGGGAGCGATATAAGACAGTTGAAACTGCGCCGAAAGGCGAACTGTTAAGGCAATATTTACGGGAAAACGACCCTGCCGTTTTAGATGTGGTTGGCCAAACCTTCATCTACTCTGGCAGGGTTCTTTTTATTCGGGTCAAGCTATTATCAGTTTCTTGACTTGGTGAGTGGGGTTTGAAAAGCTGAGTCAAGCCACCTGTTTTTATTTCGGTGGTTTTTTTCAAAAAACTGCCCAGCGGTGGCAACCGCTAGGCAATTAACTCATGCACTTTGATGGTTACCTATACATTTACAACTGCCCGTGTAACCGCTTGCAGCGGCGACACTGAGCATAAACATAACGCCAAATGCTACAGCAACTAAAAGACTTGAAATCTTTCTCTTCATTTTATTACCTCCTAACAGATTATTGGCAATGCATGCAATTTTCATAAATGAAAGATAATTACCGAAATAAGTAAAAATATAAAATATTTTGACATTATTATAGCTCGTCTTGGGAAAAATGTAAATAGCACATAACAAAAAATTATATAAAAAAGAAATTAGCGTGAAATAGGTTGGATTTCATAACTTGCAAGAGGTTATCAATTGTGCAAAGCGATAAAATAATAGTTAATCGCATAATAGTGATTTCTTAGTGTCTTAATATCCCGCTGTTCAATTGGCAATTTGTGCAATGTTTTTTTAATGAAATCGGCCTGATATCATTTAGCTCTGTAACTTTTTAATTTCAAAGAATAATTTCCGATTTATCCGGCGTGCTTGATAGATTTTTTTGATAAAAATAAAACCCCGAAAGGATTAACCTTTCGGGGAATTTACAGCAGGCAGGCGGTATTCGCCGTCAATCAGCTTTATGCTTATCCTAACAGCTTCAGATAGATAGAATGTACTTCATCAACTGTCGAGGGATTAACGGCGTTAGTAAGGTTTTTCCGTCCTTCCAGCATTTTTGCGTATTCAAGACACTTTTGCGGTGAAAGTTTAACGCCTCTTACCGCGGTGAGGTCTTTAACTGCTTCGCAAAACGGATCTATGCCGCAGCCGAGCGCACTGATAAGCTTAACAGTAAGCTCCGGTGCAGCAGGAGCGTTATGTCTTATGTAGTCAGGCAAAAAAATAGCGCATGCCTTTCCATGCGGTATACCGAGTTCCACCGACAGCGGATAGCCGGCAGGGTGGGGGAAACCGGTTCCGGAAAGGTTGAGTGTTATTCCGGCCCACAGCGAGCCGTAGTAAAGCTCTTCACGCGCTTTTCCGTCCGGCAGCGTGTCCGGGTGCTGGCGCAGCCACATCATATTCGGCCACAGCTTTTTAACTGCGACGAGAGCTGCGGCATGAGCAATATCACCGGCTCTTTTTGAATAATACCCCTCTATGGCGTGGCATAGTGCGTCGAGTGCCGCCGATACAGTCAGATTATAGGGACAGGTTTCAGTATACTTTGGGTCGGCAAAAGCAAGTGTTGCATAACAGCATTTGTGAGTAATACTTTTTTTGATATTTTTGCTGTCTATCGTCAAAACTGCGGTTGCGGTGACTTCGCTTCCAGTGCCTGCAGTTGTGCCGACAAGAACAATCGGCAGGGCCTTTGAAAAATTGCATTTATAAATGTCTTCAGGCTGCATTGAAGGATTGCTTGCAAAGACAGCAGCCGCTTTAGCAGAATCAAGCGGTGAGCCTCCGCCTATACCAAGAATAAAGTCAGCGCGGAATTTTCTTGCCATGATTCCGGCTTCATAGCACGATGACAGCAGCGGGTTCGGAATTATTTTGTCATAAATTAGATAGTCTATACCCGCGTCTTTGAGCACTTTTTCAGCAGTTTTAAGAGCGCCGTTTGTTTTTGCGGAATTTTTGCCGGTAACAATGAGACACCTTTTTCCAAGAGGTTTGAGTTCATCTTGGGAATTCTCAAAGCAGCCATAGCCGCTTACCACTTTAACCGGCATGAAAAAATTAAAATCCATATCGACACCTCGAGCTTAAATAGCCAGTATTGTGAAAGATATTCAGAAAAAAAGCTGCCGAAGCTGGCAGCTTTTTTAATATGACCTAAATTTATCAATCAGGATTCGTTGAGTGCTCTTTCAAGCCAGATAGTCCCGATATCAATTGCGTTATAAAGACCGTTTTTTTCTGCCTGCTTCACTATTCTCTCACTAATTTTAAGATTCTTATCGGTAGAAACGAGTTGGACCACTACAGTTCCTGATATGTCTTGGCCGAAAAGCGGCTTCGTGTTGATTATTTGCATTATTACGACGTATTTTTCCCACATGTTGCCGTAATAAATTGTATTTCCAGACCGGACAAGGGGCCTGCCCTTATATGTCAGAAATTTCTTGTTTTTTGATTTCGGCTCCGCCAAATGATCTCCCTCCTGTCAAAAAATTGGGTACAAGACAAAAGCAAACGTCACATGCATTAGGTGAATAGTGTCAAATGCTATACAAAAGAACTTCCCAGTAATAGTCTGTTTAATAGCACATAATTATTCACTTTAATATACAGTGTAAAATTAAGTATAACATATGTTTTGATTTGTGTAAATACAAGATATCCACTTTTAGTAAATATTAACAATTAATTTGACGCTTTACAGATTACTATTTTAGAACACAAAATAAAGGGCTGCTATACGACGTGCGGATAATCTACAGTCATATATGGCAGCCCGTTTGCATAGACAATCAGTTTTTTGACTCATGCAGGTGACATGCTTCACAGTCTTCAATAGGACCGACTATCGGCAGTGGGTCAATGCCCTGTTTGCGATAATAGTCCGAAAGTGCGGCCTTAACCGCCTGCTCGGCAAGGACAGAACAGTGGATTTTTGCCGGCGGCAAACCGTCAAGAGCCTCGATAACTGCCTTATTGGAGAGCTTCAAAGCCTCATCTACTGTTTTGCCTTTTATCATTTCTGTTGCAATTGAAGATGTAGCGACAGCGGCACCGCAGCCGAATGTTTTGAATTTGACGTCAGTAATAACATTATCCTTTATTTTAAGGTACATTTTCATTATATCGCCGCAGACAGGATTGCCAACTTCACCGACACCGTCGGCGTCAGGAATTTCACCTGTGTTACGGGGATTCATG
Organism: [Clostridium] cellulosi; assembly: GCF_036762875.1. Classification (NCBI taxonomy): domain Bacteria; kingdom Bacillati; phylum Bacillota; class Clostridia; order Eubacteriales; family Oscillospiraceae; genus Ruminiclostridium; species [Clostridium] cellulosi. The sequence continues at coordinate 5,328 of NZ_JBAIZF010000002.1, forward strand.
AAATGGTCCATGACCTTTTGACTATATGCCATGAGTGCTTCACTCCTTTATAATTTTAGATTACTTATTCTTCATCATATTTTCCCAAACAGGGGACATAGCGCGCAGTCTCTCAACGATTGGCGGCAGCTTTTCGAGTATATAGTCGATGTCCTCCTCAGTGTTGAGCTCGGACAGTGAAAATCTGAGGGACCCATGTGCGACTTCATGCTTAAGGCCAATCGCGAGCAGAACATGCGACGGGTCAAGTGAACCAGAGGTGCAGGCAGAACCTGATGACGCGCAGATACCGTTCATGTCAAGCAGCAGCAGCAAAGATTCGCCCTCAATACCTTCGATGGATACATTGACATTTCCGGGAAGCCTCTTTGTGCGGTCACCATTAAGCCTTGTATACGGAATCTTGAGTATGCCGTCGATAAGCTTATCGCGGAGCTTGATGACCTTTTTGGCGTTTTCGTCCATTGAGGCACATGCAAGTTCAATTGCCTTTCCGAGTCCTACTATGCCGGGGACATTTTCTGTGCCGGCGCGGCGGTTTTTCTCCTGAGCGCCGCCTTCGATAAGGTTCGGGAAACGCAGGCCCTTTCTTATATACAAAGCTCCTACGCCCTTCGGGCCATGGAATTTATGGGCTGAAAGCGACAGCAGATCGATATGTTCTTCTTTTACGTTGATTGGAATATGGCCGACAGCCTGTACGGCATCAGTATGAAAAACAACGCCCTTATCTGAGCATATTTTTGCAAGTTCGGGAATAGGTTGAATTGTGCCTATCTCATTGTTTGCATACATTATGGAAACAAGGGTTGTATCGGGTCTGATTGCCGCTTCAAGGTCAGACGGTTTTACGATACCGTTCGAATTGACATCAAGATAAGTAACTTCAAAGCCTTCCTTTTCAAGCGCTTTCATTGTATGCAGGACGGCGTGATGTTCAAATTTAGTTGTGATAAGGTGTTTGCCCTTTTTGACATTGGCGTGAGCAATACCGCGTATTGCCCAGTTATCGGCTTCTGAGCCGCCGGAGGTGAAGAATATTTCATGCTCATCGGCGCCCAGCGCATCGGCCACTCTTTTCCGTGCTATATCAATAGCTTCATGGGCTTCGCGGCCTTTTGAATAAATGCTTGACGGATTGCCGTATTTGTCGCAGAAATACGGGAGCATCTCGTCAAGTACCTCTTTTGTGACAGGTGTTGTCGCAGCGTTGTCAGCATATACAAACTTATCCATAGAGTCCACCTCTTAATTCCGTTAATTTAAGTGCATTTAAGCTAAACTGCCGGGTTTTAGCTTAAAACCGAATATGCCGGAATACATTCAAATTTTCTATCGTGTAAAACCGGTGATTACAATGTAATTCTTTGACTTCATTAATATTATACTAATTGAGTATAAATTTCAAGTCTTATTTTAAGAATTATCGAATAATTATATAATGTGCAAAAAAAATCGCCTTTATTTATGGCATATTCTGATTAACTGGTAAAGAGACGAGCAGGTTTTATAAAAATGTTGTGCCGTCGCCTGCTGATTTTAATGCCGCTTCAACAGCGAGTTTATCGCAGCGTTCGTTTTCCGGATGGCCGGCGTGACCCTTGACCCAGACTATCTCAACCTCGTGTTTATCAATTAGCTGGAGCAGTTTATCCCAAAGGTCTGCGTTTAGGGCGGGCTTTTTGTCGCCTTTAATCCAGCCGTTTGCCTTCCACTTTTTTGCCCAGCCCTTTTTAATGCCGTTGACAAGGTAACTGGAGTCGCTATATAGCGTTACACGGCATTGTTCGTTGAGGGCAGCAAGGCCGGTGATGGCTGCGAGCAGTTCCATCCGGTTGTTGGTTGTATTTGAATAACCTCCGGAAAGCTCCTTTTCATGCTTGCCGTAACGGAGGATTACCCCATATCCGCCGGGGCCGGGGTTGCCGCGGCAGGCTCCGTCTGTAAATATTTCGACATGCTTTAGTTCCATCTGTTACTCCCATTATTTAATGACATGGCATAAAAACAACTCAATTTAATATTGTATCAAATTATCAGTAAAAAACAATACGAATAGTTATGTTTTAGGAAGTATTGAAGCTGTAGGCATAACGGGGTATAAATTCTGTTTTATAAAGTCATTGCTCAGCCTGGTTTTATTGCTGGCTGCAAAATAAATTACAGGCAAAGTCGCAAAACTATAGGAGGGGACAAAATGACAAGCGGTGTTCTCCCTGCACTGTTGCTTTCGACGATAGCGGGTTTGTCAACGGCAATCGGAAGCCTTATTGCGCTGTTTTCAAAAAAGAATGACACAAGATTTATGTCTGCTGCTCTCGGATTTTCGGCGGGGGTAATGATAACGGTATCATTTGCCGAGCTTCTTCCAGAAGCACAAAAAAACATTTCAGTATCAAATCCAAGGTACGGTCCGGCAATCTCCCTTTGTTTTCTCGCCACAGGGGTGGCATTAGCCGCTATTATAGACATGCTGATTCCTTCGGATATCGGAATTTCTGGAGGCATTGACCGCTCCGGGGCGTCACTGCTGCATATGGGTGTAGTTACGGCGATTGCGATAACTGTTCACAATTTTCCGGAGGGAATAGCTACCTTTATGGCAGGGTATTCGGACATAAAGATTGGTTTGCCTGTGGCACTTTCCATAGCAATGCACAATATTCCCGAAGGTGTCGCGGTATCTGTTCCCATATATTTCGGAACCGGCAAACGCGGCAAAGCGTTTTTGTATTCGGCAGCGTCAGGGCTTTCGGAACCGCTCGGCGCTCTTATAGCGTATCTGTGCCTTGCTCCGTTTTTGAATACATCTTCACTCGGCGGGGTATTCGCGGTGGTCGCCGGGATAATGGTCTATATTGCTTTCGGCGAACTTGTGCCGGCGTCGGAGCGTTACAAAAGGCCGCGTGCCGCTGTGGTCGGCATTGTCATGGGCACACTTTTTATGCTTTTTATTCTGACGGCGTCGGGAACATAAAGTTTTGCGGTAAAAGTGCGAGCTTGCCAATATTATGGTGAAGGTAAATAAAAACTGATTGCGGTGAAATACTACTTAAAAAAAGACGCAGGAGGGTGTTTTTTCTGATGAAAGCCGTAATCATGGCAGGAGGCGAAGGAAAACGACTGCGCCCCCTGACCTGCAATTTACCGAAACCAATGGCAAGACTCTGCGGGCGTCCCGCAATTGAACATATAATTGACCTGCTTTCCCGGAACGGTGTCGATGAGGCGGCGGTAACCTTGCGTTACCTGCCTGAAGCGATTACAGATTATTTCAGCGATGGAAGCTGCTGTGGCGTAAAACTGCATTTTGTTGAAGAGGACAAGCCTTTAGGCACTGCTGGAGGGGTACTCAATGCTGCAAAAGGATTCAGCGGGGACTTCATTGTCATAAGCGGCGACGCAATGTGCGATTTTGACTTAAAGTCAGCTATGAAATTTCACCTTGAAAAGAGGGCTGACGCGACTCTTCTGCTGTCGAGGGTAGCCGATCCGAGGGAATACGGACTGGTTGTTACCGACGCGTCCGGCGCCGTCAAAGGATTTGTCGAAAAGCCGGGCTGGGCGCAGGCTGTAACGGACGCGGTAAATACTGGTATATACATTTTGAATGAAAGGGCGCTGAAGCTTATACCCGAGCACCATCCCTTTGATTTTGCAAAGGATTTGTTCCCACTTATGCTCGAAAGGGGCATGAGGGTTTACGGCTTTGAGGCGGAGGGTTACTGGTGCGATATCGGTGACATCAGCGCCTATACCTCATGCCAGTTCGACATGCTTGAAAACAGGGTCGACTGTCGTATTGAGGCCAAAAAGCGCGATGGGATCTATTATAAGAAAAACTTGCCCAGCGGAAATTACACCGTGATACCGCCCGTCTATTTTGGCAGCGGTGTTCACATAGGCGACTATTCGGTCATCGGACCATATGCAGTCATCGACGACGGCTGTACCATAGGCACCGGCGCAAGCATAAAACATTCAGTTATGCTGCCAGACGCATATGCCGGGGATTATACGGAACTGCGCGGTGCTCTTCTGTGCGCCGGCGCCAAACTTAAGAAGCGAGTCGGAATGTACGAAGGCTCAGTTGCCGGAGCGGGAAGCGTAATAGGGGCAAACGCGTCCGTAAGCCCCGGCGTGCGTATCTGGCCCGGCAAGATTGTAGACGACGGTGTGCGCGTATCGCAGAACATAAAAGAAGGGCGAATCCGGCGCGGTATATTCGACGACGACGGCATAACCGGCGAACCGGGTGCGGATTTGACCCCTGAAAACTGCGCTAAACTTGGCGCGGCAATCGGCGGCGTATTTGAATCCGGCCATATCGGTATTGCCAGCGACGGCAGCGTTGCTGCTAACGTCCTTAAATCTGCAACCGCGGCGGGAGCACTGTCGTCGGGGGCACGTGTATGCGATTTTGGTGCCTGCTTTGAGTCGCTGTTTAATTTTGCGGTAACCTTTTTTGGGCTTGATATCGGAATATTTGTACGAATGTCCGGCGGCAAAGTTAAGATTGAACTTGTCGGCGCTGGCGGCCTTGGAATAGGCAGGGCGGTGGAACGCAAGATTGAGGCGGCAGTGTCCACTGGTGAAATCTCAAGATGTATGCCCGAGGATTACAGCGAAGAGTTTGTAATGCAGGGTATAAAGGCCGTCTATCAGCGTGAGCTTAAAAAATATGCGCCTAAAGACTTTGGTACGTCAATATCAGTAAGGTCGGCAAACCGCGAAATTCAAAAAATGCTCATCAGTATTTTGAAACAAAACGGGTGCCGGGTTCAGACAGGGACAACCGGCGATATCTGTGTGCACGTCGACGCTTTCGGCACGCATGCCTCTTTTATATGCGAGGATGGGTCATTTGCAAGCCCGGAAGAAACGCTGGCGCTTGGCTGCATTGTGGCTTTTGAAAACGGCGAGGACGTTGCGCTGCCTTTCGACGCCCCGAGAATAATTGATGTAATTGCGCAAAGATACGGGCGCCACGTGCTGCGCTATTTCGAATGTCCAGCCGACAACGCCGATTCACAAGCGCGCAGGCTTGCCCTAAAACAGACTTGGGTAAGGGATGGGCTAGAAAATGCCCTGCGTATACTGTCGTTTGCAAAAGACAGGGACAGAACGATAGCGTCGCTGAAGGCGTCACTTCCCAAGTTTGCCGTTACAGTCAAGTCAATAAATTTTGACGTCAACCCGAGCCTTTTGCTGCGCAGTTTTACCGATGATATTTCGGCACAGCCTGCCGAGGGTGTGGTCCTGACAAGGGGAAAAGGCAGGGTGCTTATAAGCCCGCTCAAGCGCGGAACAGGGATTAAAATTGTCGCTGAAGCAGGTGATATGGAGACAGCCGGCGAACTTTGCTCGGATATCGCGCGGGAACTTCAAAACAATGTTAAAGCTATTGACAAGAACGGTAAAAAAAGCTAAACTATAAAGAGTATTTGGGTGTACGGATTCAATCGTTTTAATTTATGGCTAACAGTTTTTAATTAATGCTTTCGGGTTTTAGGCATTAATTTGCACATCTGTTTTTTTTGAAAGCAGATGTTGGTGCGGAAATTTTTATTTTATTTTTTGCATTGTTTAATAGGCGTATTTTAATTGAGCGGATTTTTGGTCGGACAAAGTTTTTCGCTTTTATTTAAAGGTTCCGCGGTGAATCGGGGGACCTTTAGCGGTTTATTGTTTAAAAAGATTCTATAAGTCCGGTTAGATGAACGGTTTGGCTGATAGAACTGTTCTTAATGGCTCTATGCCTAAAACAAAACGGGTTATTTCTTCTTCGGTGATTGGAACTTTAAACGGCTGTAGTCGGAAGGCATAATTAAAAACAGTTTCAATGACTGCTTGGCGGGAATACCTGTACGATTTTATGTATGTTTAACACTATTTCTCAAAAATTAGTGTTTTTGAGTGTGTTGATTTCTGCGGTAATTAAGGAAAAATGTAGTATGTCTGTATAATAAAGGTAAAGTGAGCTTATATTAATATGTTTTTTCTTGGAAATGATTAATTTATTTGAAATATTATAACAATCTTATTAAGAAATGGCATTGCACTTTATATCTGCAAAGGCGGATAACATATAAATGGAGGTTATATAGTGGTTAAAAATTCTTCGGCAGCCATGCCGGCAAAAACGGCAATTTTGGCATCGGCAAAAACAGTAAAAACTACGGTAAGGACTCGTGCTACACAGCGCAGAACAACACGAACTCGCAAACAAGCAGAAAAGCCAGCGATTCCCGTACACATTATTCCGCTTGGTGGTCTTGACGAGATTGGCAAGAACATGACAGTGTTTGAATGCGGAAATGATATATTTGTTGTAGATTGTGGACTTGCGTTTCCGGACGACGATATGCTGGGCATAGACCTTGTGATACCTGATGTTACATGGCTTGAAAAAAATAGCGACAGAGTTAGAGGCATTGTCTTGACTCACGGTCATGAGGACCATATAGGTGGGCTTCCATATGTATTGAGGAACATCAATATGCCTGTTTATGGTTCACGGCTTACCCTCGGTATCCTTGAAGGAAAACTTAAAGAACACGGGCTTCTCGGCAAAGTAGAATTGAATGTCGTTGAGCCGGGCGATAAGGTCCAATTCGGGTGCATGGAAGTTGAATTTATTAATGTAACCCATTCCATTGCCGGTTCTCTCGCAATTGCAATAAAGACACCGTCCGGTGTAATCGTTCAAACCGGTGACTTCAAAATAGACTGCACGCCGATACTTGGAGACATGATTGACCTTGCAAGGTTTGGCGAGCTTGGCAAAAACGGTGTGCTTGCCCTACTTATGGATTCAACGAATGCTGAGCGCCCTGGCTACACAATGTCAGAGAGAAAAGTCGGAGAATCCTTCGACGCGCTTTTCCAGCGCGCCCAGAACAAGCGCATTATTATAGCTACATTTGCCTCAAATGTTCACCGCGTTCAGCAGATTGTCAACGCTGCCGCCTGTTACGGCAGACATGTGGCAATATCTGGGCGCAGTATGGTCAATGTAATAAATATCGCTATTGAACTCGGATATCTTGACGTTCCGGAAGGCCTTATCGTTGACCTTGATCTAATCAATCGCTATCCACCTGAAAAAATGGTCATAGTAACGACCGGCAGTCAAGGTGAAGCTATGTCGGCTCTGTACCGCATGGCGTTTTCCGACCATAATAAGATAGAGGTTGGGCCGAATGATTTTATAATAATTTCGGCAAACCCGATTCCGGGCAATGAAAAAACCGTTTCAAAAATGGTCAATGAACTTTTAAAGCTCGGTGCAGAGGTTGTTTATGAATCGCTGGCCGAAGTCCATGCCTCAGGCCACGCATGTCAGGAAGAGCTTAAGATTATGCTTGGCCTGACACGTCCGAAGTTTTTCATACCTGTCCACGGTGAGCAGAAGCACCTGAGGAAGAACATGAATCTTGCCCTTTCAATGGGCATGGACAAGAGAAATATATTGATAACGGAAATAGGCCAGGTAATTGAGCTTACCCCTAATTCATGCAAAGTTGTCGGCACTGTTCCATCAGGACGCGTACTTGTTGACGGTTTCGGCGTCGGTGACGTCGGCAGCATCGTGCTCCGTGACCGCAAACATCTGGCGCAGGACGGTCTGATTGTTGTTGTCGCTACAATAGACAGCGTCGCCGGAACAGTAGTATCCGGTCCGGACATCGTTTCACGCGGCTTTGTTTATGTAAGGGAATCTGAAAGCCTGATGGATGAGACACGCCGTGTAGCAAAAGATGTGCTTGAAGAATGTGCTGAAAACGGCATAAAAGAGTGGGGAACAATTAAATCCCATGTAAAAGATGCTCTTTCAAAGCTGTTATACGAAAGAACGAAACGCAGCCCGATGATACTTCCTGTAATTATGGAAATTTAAAAGTGACATAACAACCTATAATAGCTCAGTAAAATGCAAGGACAGGCCACTGTGAGGATAGCGCTTCGCGGTGGCCTGTCCTTTGGCTGATTTGTATACTGAAATTGATGTCATCTTTAATTAAATGTACTAAATTTTAAATTTTAAGCATTAATAGTTATATCTTTAACTTAAGACCGTTGTTTTATTTCTCAAGATAAGCTATAATAAGGTCAAAATCGCAAATCATCAGGGTTGACATATATCATAAATTAACATAAGATGATATGAAATGCAGTCATAAACTCTTATGCGCATTTCGTTTCAGTGCGATAAAAACATACGCTGAAATATCATTTTGCATATAAAATAGAGATTGGAGAGCGGTGAACACCGTTGAAAAACAAACAGCTGTGGCAATCAAGAAGAGTCTTGTATTTAGGCATTGGTGTTCTTGTTCTGCTGCCAATAATAAGTCTTTTTTGGGACTACCGTATTGCCGCAGCGGAATTTGCAGCAGTATTGGTTACAATTGTATTGATTTTTTACCGGCTGCATAAGTTCAAGCTTGATGTTAGGCAGCTTATGCAGGAAACTGTGCGGAACCTTGCCCTGACTGACAAGCAGGCGCTTGAGGCATTTCCGCTGCCTGTTGCTGTAATTAACGACTCATGTGAGATAATCTGGTACAACAACCTCTTTAGGACTGATGTGCTCAGATGCCAGGATTGCTATGGAACACAGCTTAAAACAATAATGGCAGACATTCCGGATGATTTCATTAAGAGATTGCCTCGCGGTGTCGATATCGCCAGTGTTACTGATGATAAAGCAAAAACTGCAAAAAAGTACACCGTTTACGGTTCAAAGCGTAAAGACGGGTGCTATCAGCTTTACTTTATTGACAATACTGAGCTTAAAAATACTGCTACTGAATATATGCTTTCGCGGCCGGTTGTTGCCATCATAATGATAGACAGCTACGATGAGCTGATGCAGAATGCTAAAGAGGGCGAAAGGGCGGAAATCGTCAGCATGATTGAAAAATTGCTGACCGCCTGGGTTTCCCAGACTACTGGTTTCTTGCGCCAAACCGACCGCAACAAGTACCTGTTTGTGTTTGAAGAAAGGCATTACCAGAAATTTATCGAAACACGTTTTGACATACTCGACAAAGTACGACAGATATCTATCGGTGATTACATGGCGGCCACCCTGTCTATCGGTGTTGGCCGCGGCGGCGCTACCCTCGCTGAAAACGAGGATATGGCGCGTCAGGCTCTTGATATGGCATTGGGCCGCGGCGGTGACCAGGCGGCGGTTAAGACATCCGCTGGCTATGAGTTTTACGGCGGCGTATCTAAAGTTGTTGAAAAGAGGACAAAGGTAAAAACAAGAATTATCGCGTCCGCTCTTTCAGAGCTTATTGACGGCAGCGATAATGTATTGATAATGGGCCATAAGGCCACCGATCTTGATTTTGTCGGTGCTGCCGCGGGGCTTTACAAGGCAATCATGTCGCGCGGCTGCAGTGCAAGGATTGTTCTGTCAAAGCGGGACAGCCTTGCGAAAGGGCTGATTAACCAGCTCGAAAAGGAAGGCTACAGCGAGGCGTTTATTGAACCTGAGGAATCACTTTTCCTTGTAACGCCTAAAACACTGCTTATTGTTGCCGATACACACAGAAAGGGCTTTGTCGAATACCCCGAGCTTTACAAAGTAGCAAAGACCATAGCGGTTATTGACCATCACCGCAAAATGGTTGATTTCATCGACAATGCCGTTCTGTTCTACCATGAGCCCTATGCCTCGTCTGCGTCGGAGATGGTGACGGAACTTGTCCAGTATATAGCGGACAAGTCGATAACTGTTACAGAAGCGACCGCACTGCTCGCGGGAATTACCCTCGATACCCGCAACTTTTCTGTCCGTACAGGCGTGCGCACTTTTGAAGCCGCGGCTTATCTCCGCCGCAAAGGCGCCGATACTGCAAAAGTCAAAGAACTATTTTCCGGCAGCATGGAGGATTATGTGACCCGCGCAAGGCTCGTCGCCTCGGCGAATATCTATAAAGGCTGCGCCATAGTGCTCGGCAAAAGTGAAGTCCACAAGAATCTCAGGCTGATTGCTCCGCAGGCGGCTGACGAACTGTTGCAGATTGCTGGCGTAAAGGCCTCGTTCGTCCTGTATGCCGTCGACGGCGGCATCTACATTTCGGCACGCTCAATGGGCAAGGTCAATGTCCAGCTTGTTATGGAAAAGTTGGGCGGCGGCGGTCATATGACAATGGCGGGCGCGCAGCTTAAAAACACCGACTTGGAAGGCGCTGAGGAAAAGCTGATTGACGCCATTGACAAATATTTCGAAGAGAATAAAACACACTCTAACAACGATTGATATATGCGTTTTGGCCTTTTGTTATTTGAAAACGGCCGAAACCAAACTCGGGAGGCATTATAATGAAGGTTATACTCAAAGTTGACGTAAAAGGTTCCGGAAAGGCGGGGCAGCTTGTCAACGTATCTGACGGATACGCGAAAAATTATCTGATACCCCGCGGGCTTGCGGTTGAAGCCAATAACAAAGCGCTCAATGAGCTGCACAATAAAGAACAGTCTGAAAAATACCGCAAAGAGGTTGAAAAGGCTAACGCCCAGCAAGCGGCAGAAAAACTCTCGGGCAAGACAGTGAGAATTTACGCAAAGGCTGGCGCAAACGGAAAGCTGTTCGGTTCCGTTACATCTAAGGAAGTTGCTCAGGCGATAAAGGAGCAATTTTCGCTTGATATAGATAAAAGGAAAATTGTATTGCAGGACGATATAAAGACATACGGAGCTGTTCAGGCTGAAGCGAAGCTTTACAGCGGCATTACGGCTAAATTTCATGTTATAGTAGGAGCTGCCGACTAATTCAACAACTGTCCTAAATAATCGAATGTCTTGAATTATCCCTGTGAGGATTTAATGGACTTTCAAAAATTTAGGACAGTTTTTTACGTTTTTACATATGTGGTATTTCGAAAAAGCCAAGGAGGTCAATGATGCCTAACGAAAAAGGTGCTGTTCCGGTAAATCTTGAGGATATAAAGCAGCCTTACAGCCTTGAGGCAGAGCAGTCTGTATTAGGCTCGATTCTAATAGACCCGCAATGCCTTTATCAGGTGCTTGAAGTCCTAAAGCCGCAGTATTTTTATTTGCCTCAGCACCGTGAAATTTTTACGACAATGGTCTCTATGTTCAGTCAAAGCAGCGCTATAGATATAGTAACGCTGCTTGACGAACTTAAAGCAAACGGAGTTTATGACGAGGCGGGCGGAAAAGCATATCTTCTCCAGTTAGCCGAAGTTGTCCCGTCGGTTGCCAACGTAATGGCATATGCCAAAATCGTTCAGGATAAATATTTTCTCAGGAGCCTTATTAACGCATCTAAGGAGATAATCGCGTCTGCGTCCGAGGAAACGGATGACGTCCGCGCGATAATGGACGCTGCTGAGCAGAAGATTTATGATATAAGACAGGATAAAACGGTAGACGGCGTTAAGCATGTAAAGGAAGTCATACTTGAAGCTTATGACAGGCTCCATAAAATCAGCAGCGAGGAGAAGAGCAAATACCTCGGCATCCCTACCGGTTTTTCGGAACTTGATAGATATATATCCGGACTTAACCGCTCCGACCTTATACTGATAGCAGCCCGTCCGGCAATGGGAAAATCCGCGTTTGCGCTGAACATTGCGCAGAACGTGGCCAAAAAGGGCTATAAAGTAGCCTTTTTCTCGCTTGAGATGACAAGCGAGCAGAATGTCTCGCGTATGTTATCCTCTGAGAGTATGATTGAAAACACTGCCCTGCGTTCCGGCGAACTCAATGACGACGACTGGGTAAAGCTTGCGCAGGCGGCGGACACGCTGTCAAAATGCAATATGTATTTTGACGACACCTCCGGCATAACAGTGCCTGAAATAAAGGCGAAATGCCGCCGAATCAAAGGGCTTGACCTTGTCGTTATCGACTATCTGCAGCTGATGTCCTCCGGACGCAGAATAGAGAACCGTGTTCAGGAGGTTTCAGAGATAACAAGGGCGCTGAAGATTATGGCAAAAGACCTCGATGTGCCTGTTATTACGCTGTCGCAGTTGTCCCGCGGAACCGAATCCCGAACCAGCCATAAGCCGATGTTGTCGGACCTGCGTGAATCCGGTTCCATCGAGCAGGACGCTGATATTGTTCTTTTCCTTTACCGTGAGGATTATTATGAACAAAATGAGGAAAACCATAATCAGGCGACCTGCATAATCGGCAAAAACCGTCACGGCGCTGTAGGAGAAATCCCTCTGCATTGGGACGGCGCACATACAAGATTTACTACTGCGGAGAGGTACCGCAATGAACAATAATGAGAGTCTACCGCCGCTTGTCGGCAAAGCTGAAGCGGCGATAAAGCGATATAATATGCTTGCGGACAGGAGTGCGGTGCTTGTCGGTGTTTCCGGCGGCGCCGACTCGATGGCATTGCTGCATTATCTATGCTCCATCCGCGAAAAAACCGGTATTAAGGTTTATGCGGCCCATGTAAACCACGGAATTAGGGGTGAAGAGGCAAAGCGAGACGAGAATTATGTGAAAGATTGGTGCGCCGAGCATGATGTCCCCGTATTTTTGCTCCACGCGGACGTCATCGGGCGTGCCAAAAACGAGGGTGAAACTGTCGAAGAGGCAGGGCGAAAGGTCCGATACAGCTTTTTTGAACAAAAGGCGAGTGAAATCGGCGCCGTAATCGCGACGGCACATACGCTCAGCGATTCAATAGAAACTTTCCTCATCAATTTTGCCCGCGGCACAGGGCTGCGCGGCTTATGCGGCATACCGCCTGTGAGAGGTAACATAATAAGGCCGCTTATTCGCTGCACACGACATGATACTGAGGAATATTGCCAATATTTTGGTATAAAATATTTAGACGACAGTACGAATTTTACTCGTGATTATACAAGAAACCGCATAAGGCTTGATGTTATCCCTGAGCTTTACCGGATTAATCCGTCCTTTGATAAGGCGGCGGCAAGGCTGTTTGACTCCCTTGAAGAAGACAGGGACTACATTGAGAGTGAGGCTGAAAAAAAGCTGGCCAGCGCGAAAATTAAAGAGGGAGAATATCTTGTAGATAAGCTCTTAAACGACTGCAACAGTGCGGTATTAAACCGGTGTGTTTCGCTTGCTGCATCAGCTTTTTCGGGAAAGTCTCAAGAAGCGCTCCACATTGCAAAAATAATTGAATTAATGAAAAAGGGCAAAGGCAAAACCGAAATAAGGGGCGGATGTTTCGCAAATGTTGCAAACGGCAGATTGATATTTACGAACAATAACATCAAGGATACTCCTGGTGCGGACTTTTGTTTCCCCTTCAAGGTCGGAATATATGAAAACCCAAAGTTTAAATTAGTTATTTCGCCGATTTCACGGACTTTGCTGAAAAATTTTAAAAATATTAACAAACGATATTTTAAAAATGCAGTAGATTGTGATAAAATAAGAGGTAACGCATTGGTTCATGGTAAATCTAAAGGGGACAAAATCAAACCTGCGGGCAGGAATGTTACCAAGACGCTTAAGAAGCTCTTCAACGAGAACAAAGTCCCTGTTGAACTAAGACCGTACATTCCGGTAGCTTATGATGACGAAGGCGTAATATGGGCTGGCGGAATTGGGGTTGACGAACGATGCAAAGTGACAGAAGATACAGAAAACGCATTCCTGCTTGAAATAAAACACCTGGAGGTATAACTTTGTTAAACGATCTTGCTGAAATACTTCTTACTAAAGAAGAAATTGAAAAAAAAGTTGCTGAACTCGGAGAAAAGATAAGTGAGGACTATAAGGACAAAAATCTGTTATTAGTAGGTATCCTTAAAGGCTGCGTTGTTTTTATGTCTGATTTGATGAAACATATCACTATTCCTGCGCGCATTGATTTCATGTCCGTTTCAAGTTATGGCGCGGGCGTGAAAAGCTCAGGGGTGGTTAAAATAATTAAAGACTTGGATAATCCGATCCAAGGATATGATGTTTTGATTGTAGAAGATATACTCGACAGCGGGCTTACTTTGCATTACATTATAGATTTGCTTAAATCGAGAAACCCGAATAGTATAAGAATTTGCACGCTTCTTGATAAACCTTATTCCCGCAAAGTTGAAGTCAAGACAGATTATTGTGGGTTTGAAATCCCAGATAAATTTGTTATCGGCTATGGGCTGGACTATGCGGAAAAATACCGCAACCTGCCTTTTGTCGGAGTCCTGAAACCGGAGATATATGAAAAATAAGGCAACCTTTGAGTGCCGAACGAACGGCATAAGGAGTGATTATATTTGAACAAAAAAAATATGCGCGGTATCGCCATATATATTATCTTGATAATCATAGGCATACTTGCTCTGAGCCTTTTCAATCAACAACCGGCCGAGAAAAAGCTGAGATATTCTACAATTGTAGAATATTTTGAGACGAATAACGTCAAGGATTTTACACTTGACCTCGGCAGCGGCGAAACTGTTATAACTTTGCGCGATAATACCAAAGTAAGATACACCGTTCCAAGCGTTGAAGTGTTCTTAAAGACAGTTGAGCCAATTGTTGAACAATATAATGAAAAGAATCCGAGCAACCGTATAACATATGATTACATTCAGGCTTGGCAGGCTCCATGGTGGTTCAGCCTGCTGCCATGGATTATCTTTGCTGTAGCCATGATTGCTTTCTGGGTATATATCATGAATCAGACTGGCGGTGCTGGCGGCGGTAAAGTCATGTCATTCGGGAAAGCCCGAATAAAGCAGGTGAATGATGAAAAGAAGCGCACCACTTTTGACGATGTAGCCGGTGAAGATGAGGAGAAAGAGGAACTCCAAGAACTTGTTGAATTTCTCAAAAATCCTCGTAAATTTAATGAATTAGGTGCGAGAATACCAAAGGGTGTACTGCTTATCGGCCCTCCGGGTACCGGTAAGACCCTGCTTGCAAAGGCTGTCGCCGGTGAAGCAGGCGTGCCGTTCTTTTCAATTTCCGGCTCAGATTTTGTCGAAATGTTTGTTGGTGTCGGCGCGTCGCGTGTCCGTGACCTGTTCGACCAGGCAAAGAAAAATTCACCATGCATTATCTTTATAGATGAAATTGATGCAGTCGGACGCCACCGCGGAGCCGGTCTTGGCGGCGGGCATGATGAACGCGAGCAGACGTTAAACCAGTTGCTTGTTGAAATGGACGGTTTCGGCGCAAATGAAGGCGTAATTATAATCGCTGCGACTAACAGGCCGGATATACTTGACCCGGCGTTGCTGCGTCCCGGACGTTTCGACAGACAGGTTTATGTCGGTGTGCCGGATATAAAGG
Organism: [Clostridium] cellulosi; assembly: GCF_036762875.1. Lineage (NCBI taxonomy): Bacteria > Bacillati > Bacillota > Clostridia > Eubacteriales > Oscillospiraceae > Ruminiclostridium > [Clostridium] cellulosi. The sequence goes on from NZ_JBAIZF010000002.1 coordinate 20,598, forward strand.
GCAGAGAGGCGATTCTTAAAGTTCACGCTAAAGGTAAGCCCCTTGCAAGTGATGTCAACCTTAAAGAAATTGCGAAGACAACAGTCGGATTTACCGGCGCAGATATAGAGAACCTCCTCAATGAAGCGGCACTTCTCGCTGCCAGAAGAGGCAAAAAAGAGATAAACATGGCTGAAATTGAGGAAGCTACTGTCAAAGTAATTGTCGGACCGGAGAAAAGGTCAAGGATAATTACCGAAAGAGAAAAACGCATTACTGCTTTCCACGAAGCAGGTCATGCGGTTGTCACAAGATTCCTTCCGACGCAGAATCCTGTTCAGCAGATTTCAATTATTCCACGAGGACGTGCCGGCGGCTTTACGCTTTCGCCTCCTGTTGAGGATAGATACTATAACTCGAAAACAGAGATGTTTGAAGAGATCTGCACCCTTCTGGGCGGCAGGGTTGCCGAAAGCATTGCTATCGGCGATATCTCAACAGGTGCCTCGAACGATATTGAGCGCGCAACCAATATTGCGCGCAAGATGGTCACTGCTTACGGCATGAGCGAAAAACTTGGGCCGATTGTGTATGGTTCCGAGCATGACGAGGTATTCTTGGGCCGCGATTTTGCTCAGGCGAGAAACTACTCTGAAAACGTCGCGGCTGAGATAGATTCAGAGATTAAGAATATTATCGACGAGGCCTATGAAAAGACCCGTAGTATCCTTCAGGAGAAGAAGGATAAACTCTATCAGATTGCTCAGTACCTGTTTACACACGAGAAAATGTCCGGCGAAGAGTTTGAGAAATACTTCGCTGAGGATGACAACGGCCCTGGACCTGTGGGCGGCATTCAAGGGCTTGCAGATGCGCCTATAGCATAAGACGTCAAAATGAAATTGAGGTGGATTCTTTGAACAGGAAAACGGCGTCCGAGATTGTTGCAGGTATTTTTGTTATAGCGCTTGGAATGCTTACTCTGTTTAAGGCACTTTTCGGATGGACCTTAGATATATCCGCTGCAAGCTTTTGGGCTTTGGTTATCATGGCGGTAGCAATTACAAGTATAATTCACCGGGGCGTCCGTTTTTATAATGTAGTTTTTCTGATTATCGGCGGCTGGATAATCATAAACGATTTGGGGTTATTGGGCAGACATACCTTCTTAACTCTGGTTGCTATAATCATTATAGCTTTTGGTATGTGGATCGTTTACAACGCCGTAAAAGCGTCGGTTGTTGGAAATAGCACCTCTGCCGATATGAACGATTTTATCCATTTCAGCAACAGCTTTAACAACGTTAAAATAGCCAATTCCTCTAAGAGTTTTAAAGGCGGACATATCACGTCGACTTTTGGAACTATAACAATTGACCTCAGCCAAATAGCGATACAAAGCAATGCGATAATCGACATTTCTGCTACATTCGGTTCTATTATAATAATAATGCCGAGAAACATACCTTATAGGACGGATGTTACACCGGTGTTCGGAACATTCATTAACAACGCCCCCATAGTTCCGCCGACAAATGGACTGCCGTTTCTTATGATAAAAGGTTCAGCGGTTTTCGGCACATGTACTTTAAAATAAAAGAATTGCAATCAGCACCGGCAAAGCAGCCGGTGCTTTTTGTATTATTAAGCGGGCAAAACAATTCTATAGGCTTTCGTTTTGGATAAATGGCTACCCGCCCACTACATAACCGTATTCCAAAGCACTTCCCAAATTCGGCAGGGAAGTGCTTTTTGCAGTAAAACTTGACAGTTATTGCTATAATAATTAATGGAAATCTTGATAGATAGCGAGGCCTGCCTTGAGGCTGCAATACTTGACAATTCGGCTTTTTTTGTTTACAGTAATAAATAACGCTTTAGTAAATGTTTCATTATATAATGTAAATTCATTACTTGATTCAATAGATAACGGAGGACAATAATGGCAAAAAAGAAGGGAACTGGAAATTACGACAACGAGTCCATAACATCGCTTAAAGGCGCCGACAGGGTTCGAAAACGCCCGGGCGTTATTTTTGGTTCTGATGGACTTGAGGGTTGTGAACATTCCATTTTCGAAATACTTTCAAACTCCATTGACGAGGCTCGTGAAGGCTATGGAAACCGGATTATAGTTACAAGATATATGGATAATTCCGTTGAGATAGAGGATTTCGGGCGCGGTGTACCCCTTGATTATAATAAAAGCGAACAGCGGTATAACTGGGAACTTGTATATTGTGAATTATACGCAGGCGGAAAATATAACACGCAGGAAGGCGAAAGCTACGAATTCTCACTCGGCCTGAATGGACTCGGTGCCTGTGCAACGCAGTATGCCTCCGAATACATGGACGTCGAGGTAAAAAGGGACGGCTATATTTATAATCTTCATTTTGAGCATGGTGAAAATATCGGCGGCCTTAAAAAGAGAAAAACCTCTGACACAACAACCGGAACAAAAACACGCTGGAAACCCGATCTGCAGGTTTTTACCGATATAGCGGTGCCGCTGGAATATTACAAAGATACATTGAAGCGCCAGGCTGTGGTAAATGCGGGAATTTTGTTTATACTTCGCAATGAAACCCCTAACGGCTTTGAAACCTATGAATTCTGTTATCAAAACGGTATAAAGGATTATGTTGAGGAAATAGCCGGTGAAAATGCGCTGACGCCGGTGCAGTATTGGACGACAGAGCGGCGCGGCCGTGACAGAGAGGACAAGCCCGAGTACAAAGTGAAGATAGAAGTGGCGATGTGTTTCCACAACAGCGCAAATATGCTTGAGTATTACCATAACTCGAGCTGGCTGGAGCACGGCGGCGCTCCGGAGAAGGCAGTCCGTAGCGCTTTTCTGTCTCAGATTGACGCCTATCTCAAACAGAATAACAAGTATCTCAAAAACGAGAGCAGGATAAGTTTTCAGGATATAGAGGATTGCCTGCTCCTCGTAACCTCCTCATTCTCGACGCAGACGTCATATGAGAATCAGACCAAAAAGGCGATAACTAACAAGTTTATTCAAGAAGCGATGACCGATTTTCTCAAGCATTCGCTGGAAGTTTACTTTATTGAAAACCCTGCCGACGCTGAGAAGATCGCCGCTCAGGTACTTATTAACAAAAGAAGCCGCGAGAACGCGGAAAAGACAAGACTGAACATAAAAAAGAAGCTTTCCGGCGGGCTTGACCTTGTAAGCCGCGTGCAGAAATTTGTTGACTGCCGCACAAAGGACGTTTCGCGCCGCGAGCTTTACATTGTTGAGGGCGATTCGGCCCTCGGCGCCTGTAAACTGGGACGCGACGCGGAGTTTCAGGCGATAATACCGGTCAGAGGTAAAATTCTAAACTGTCTGAAAGCAGATTTCGGGCGTATTTTTAAAAACGATATTATAACGGATATTATAAAGGTGCTGGGCTGCGGAGTTGAAGTGCGTTCAAAGGCAAACAAGGATTTGCAGTCCTTCAACCTCGACGCGCTGCGCTGGAGCAAAATAATTATCTGCACCGATGCAGACGTCGACGGTTTCCAGATAAGGACACTGATTCTCACAATGCTATATAGGCTTGTCCCGACACTTATCGAGAAGGGCTATGTATTTATTGCTGAGTCTCCGCTTTATGAGATAAACACAAAAGACATGACGTATTTTGCCTATTCTGATAAGGAGAAGGCTGAAATTATCGCGCAGCTTGGCAACAAGAAATACACAGTTCAGCGTTCAAAAGGCCTTGGCGAAAACGAACCGGATATGATGTGGGAAACCACTATGAATCCGGAGACCAGACGGCTTATTAAAGTAACCCCGGCGGACGCGAAGAAAACGGAAGAAATATTTGACCTATTGCTCGGCGATAACCTTACGGGCCGTAAGGAATATATAGCTGAAAAGGGATATATGTATCTTGATCTTGCCGATGTTAGCTGATGTCCGTTTATGCCGAGAAATGCTGAAACTACCCGAAATACAGGAGTGATAGAATGTCCCGCCGCAAAGACAGCAATGACAGAGAAATGAAAAAGCCCCGCGGCATTAAGGCGGAAATAAAGGGCGCGGGTGCTGTAATTGAACAGCCGATAACACAAACACTTGAGATAAATTATATGCCTTATGCGATGAGCGTCATCGTGTCGAGGGCAATACCGGAAATCGACGGATTTAAGCCGTCACACCGCAAACTGCTGTATACAATGTACCAAATGGGGCTGCTCGGCGGTGCGCGCACCAAATCAGCAAATGTTGTAGGGCAGACCATGAAACTTAACCCTCATGGTGACGCTGCTATCTACGAAACGCTTGTACGCTTATCCCGCGGCTATGGCGCGCTGCTGCATCCGTATGTAGATTCAAAGGGCAACTTCGGAAAGGCTTATTCGCGCGACATGGCATATGCCGCCTCGCGTTATACGGAGGTAAGGCTTGACCCTATCTGCGAGGAGCTTTTCAAAGATATAGACAGCGACACCGTTGATTTTGTAGACAACTATGACAACAAAATGAAAGAGCCGACGCTGCTGCCGGTTACATTCCCGTCTGTGCTGGTCAACGCAAACACAGGTATTGCCGTCGGCATGGCGTCAAACATCTGCTCGTTTAATCTTGCGGAGGTGTGTGAAACAACCGCGAGACTGATAAAAGACCCGGAACACGATATTTCCTCGACCCTTAAAGCGCCGGATTTTTCAGGCGGCGGCATTATTTTGTATGACAAAAAAGCATTCGATGAGATATATGAAACCGGCCGCGGAAGCTTTAAGGTGAGGTCGCGCTATACTTATGACAAATCCAACAACTGTATTGAAATCACCGAAATTCCGCCCACAACTACTGTTGAGGCTATAATTGACAAGATTGTAGAGCTTGTCAAAGAAAATAAGGTCAAGGAAATTTCAGATATACGTGACGAAACCGATCTTACAGGACTTAAGATCGCAATAGACCTTAAGCGCGGAGCTGACCCTGATAAGCTTATGCTGAAGCTGTTCAAACTAACTCCGCTCGAAGATTCCTTTGTATGCAATTTCAATGTTTTAATCGGCGGCATGCCGCGCGTTATGGGCGTAAGGGAACTGCTGAATGAATGGACTTCATTCAGGACTAATTGTGTCCGCCGCAGACTGACACATAACCTCGGGAAAGCGAAGAATAAACTGCATTTGCTGAAAGGCTTGTCAAAGATATTGCTGGATATTGACAAGGCTGTTAAGATAATCCGCGAGACGGAAGAGGAAAGCGAAGTCATCCCAAACCTTATGATCGGGTTCGGTATCGACGAGGCTCAGGCAGAGTTTGTTGCCGAAATAAAACTGCGGCATTTAAACCGCGAGTATATCCTAAAGCGGACGGAGGAAATCGAAAAACTCGAGCAAGAAGTACGTGAGATTGAGGATATCCTTGCGGACAGTTCAAAGATTCTTGATGTTATAGCCGATGAACTTCAGGAAGTTGCTAAAAAGTATGGCAAACCGCGCAAAACCCTGATTATGTATGATGTTCCCGATGACGACGGCATATTAGAAGAAGAGGTACCTGATTATCCGGTGCATCTCTTTATGACAAAAGAGGGCTATTTCAAGAAGATTACGCCCCAGTCGCTCAGAATGTCTGGTGAGCAAAAGCTCAAGGAAGGCGACGAGATTACCGAGGAAATTGAGGCGACAAATAACAGCGAGCTTTTGTTCTTTACTGATAAGTGTCAGGTATATAAGGCAAAGGCCTCCGACTTCGATGATATGAAAGCGAGCCTGCTCGGTGAGTATATCCCGGCAAAACTCGGCTTTGATGAGGGCGAAAATGTCAGCCGCATGATAGTGACTACCGATTACTCGGGATATATGCTGTTCTTCTTTGCAAACGGCAAGGTGGCGAAGGTGGAACTGAAGTCATACGCGACAAAACAAAATCGCCGTAAGCTTATCGGGGCTTACAGCGATAAGTCACCGCTTGTGCTGGCCACAAAGATTGAGGAGGATAAAGCATTTGTTCTGACCTCGTCTGCCGGAAAAATGCTTATAGTTCATACCGGCGCCATTTCACCAAAAACCACCCGCAGCACCCAGGGCGTTTCCGCAATGACTTTGAAGCGCGGACAATCGGTCATATCTGTAAAGGAATATAACGATGGCATGTTTAAAAATCCTCACCGCTATATGGTCAAAAACCTGCCGGGAGCGGGTTCTATTCCATCGAATGACGATTTGGCCGGCGAACAGCTTTCTTTTAGCTGATAGCTTTTGAGTCAAAATGAAAAAACCGCCGGTATTTCCGGCGGCCTGTGGCAACGTGAAGTGCAAACGCAGTTTAAATAAATCCATGTTGCCATTAATATTTTACCCAGCTTTGCTATAATATTTACTTAAGTTTAAAACAGAATTGAAAAATTATTTGCAATGATGAAGCAACTGTGGTATTATTTATTTTAATGTTGTTGCGTTTGGATATTACATTGGAGGTGAAAAAGTAATGACCGCTTTTCAGATAGTTGTCAGTATAATACTTTTTATCTTTTCGGTTGTACTGGTAATTATAGTCCTTTCACAGCAGGGCAAGGACCCATACCTCGGCAATGCGATTGCAGGCGGTGCTGCTGAATCGTTCCTTGGAAAAAATAAAGCTCGTACTATAGATAGCATGTTAACGAAAATTACCCGCGTTATAGCGGTTATATTTATTGCATTGACCGTTATCCTAAACATATCCCAGATTTTCTTCTCATAAAATTAAGCGCTCCGCCTTTCCTGTGCGGGGCGTTTTTGTTTTAGAGAATTAAATTCGGTATAAATACAACATAAAATTAAGGTCAGAATAATAGAAAAGCGCTTATTTAAAAACGGAGGAAATAATGAGCACAAAAAATTTGGCTTCTAAGGTAAATAAAATTCTAAAAGCAAAAGGTTACAGACCCGCAACAGTGCATGAAATAGCAGTAAAATTAAATATTCCGGTAAAATCGCGGGCTCAATTTTTCAAAGTTCTGAATAAGATGTGGGTAGACGGTCAAATAGAATTCACGCCGAACGGAAAAATCATCAGCAATGAAAAAGGGCAAAATGAACTGGCGACGATTCTTTCTGTTGGCAAAAACGGGGCATACGCAAGACTTTCCGAAGATAATACTGACGTTTTTATCTTTCCTGAAGATTTAAACGGCGCAATGCCTTCAGACACTGTAAAAGTGAAGATTATAAAGCGGAAAGGCGCCCGCCGTCAGGCAGTTGTTATGACTATTGTAGAACGCGGATTTTGCGAATTCACAGGAATATTTCACAGGATAGGCAAGCATGCGTATGTGGTACCGGACGCGAAATATAAAGGAAAAATCAAGGTTAATCCCAAAGAAACGCGTTTCATCAATGACGGAGAAATGGTATTCGCAAAAATGCGAAACTATGAGAAACGCGGATGTGAGGCAAAGGCTACAATCATCAAATCCTATGGGCCGCCAGACAGTGCCAGTGCTTGCTGCCAGTCTATTCTTGACAGATACCACGCAAGGACAGTTTTCCCGAACGAAGTTTTAGACGAGGCTAAAACGGTTTCGAGCAAATTTGAAATTGATGGTGACAGACTCGATTTACGGCATCTTCCGATTTTCACAATCGACGGGGCAACGGCAAAGGACCTTGACGACGCCGTCTCGGTGGAGGAGACTGAAAACGGTTACAGGCTCGGCGTCCATATCGCGGACGTGTCACACTATGTAAAGCCCAATTCACCACTTGATGAGGAGGCATATCTGAGGGGAACGTCCATCTATTTTGGCAACTCAGTAATCCCCATGCTTCCAAAAGAGCTTTCAAACGGCATATGCTCCCTTAACCCGGGAGAAGACAGGCTGACTTTCTCGGCTTTCATGGATATTGACAAAAACGGTTCGCTGGTATCGTATAAACTGGCAAAGTCCGTTATCAGGTCAAGGGTCAAGGGCGTTTACAGCGAGGTCAACAAGATTTTTAACGGTGAAGCCGATGACGAACTGCTGCAAAAATACAGTGAAGTTTTGCCGTCACTTAAAATAATGCGGAAGTTAGCCGCTTTGCTGCGTAAGGTGCGCTCAAACAGGGGAGCTTTCGACTTTGAGACCGATGAATCGGAAATAATAATAGGTGAGGACGGCAAAGCGATAGACATCAAAAGGCGCGAACGCGGTGAAGCCGAACGCCTGATAGAAGAATTCATGCTGTGTGCGAATGAGGCTGTCGCGACATTTGCCTTTTCCCGGAAGCTGCCTTTTGTTTATCGTATCCATGAGGCACCTGAAGAGGGAAAACTAATGGAACTTGCGGCGGCGTTAAATGCCGCGGGCATAGACACAAGGGCAATACACCCGGGCCTTAAACCCGCCGATATTAAAAATGTACTTGAAAAGATAAAAGGTTCTCCCAAAGAGAAAGCGCTGAACAATGTCATTCTGCGCTCAATGTCAAAAGCGCGTTATAGCCCTGATTGTATCGGCCACTTCGGGTTGTCGCTCAAGTATTACTGCCATTTTACCTCGCCGATAAGGCGTTATCCCGACCTTGCAATTCACCGTATTCTCAGCGACCTGCTGCTCAATAAAACCCCTGAAGAGCTTGCTAAACGCTACAACACCTTTGTGACGCATGCGTCCGAAAACTCATCTGCACGCGAGATTGCCGCAATGCAGATAGAGTGGAGCTGCGAGGACGCGTACAAAGCCGAGTATATGTCGTCACATATCGGCGAAAAGTTTACAGGGCATGTTTCATCGGTCAAGAGCTTTGGGATGTATGTAATGCTGGAGAATACAGTGGAAGGCTTAGTCAGAATAGAAAATATGCCGGGCTGGTATGACTTTGATGAACAGAATATGACGCTAAAAAGCAGGGCTACAGGAAAGACGTATACCGTCGGCGACGAGGTAAATGTCATACTGGCTGGCACTGACATCCCGTCAGGACGTATTGATTTCACATTAATTTGATAGCTAAAAGCGGATACTAAAAGTAAAAAGTTGATAAAAACTAAAGACTGCTTCATAAAAAGGCTGTTTTGCCGCAACGCAAAATTGCATGCAGGCAATTTAATACAGTACATTTTATGAGGCAGTCTTTTTGTATAATAGATTTAATTTATAAAACTGTTTGAGCAGCCGCCGTTTTGCTTTTCACAGTTAGCTTTGTTGAGACAACTGGAGCCGAGCTCTTTATTACCGCATCGTGTTACTTCAACGGCTACATTGTGTTTAACCACCGGGCAGTATCTTTCAATCACAGACTTAATTCCTTCTTGATCTGACATAATTACCTCCGCTCATATTTAAAATTATCAGGTACATTTTAATTTAGTCAGAACAGCTTTGAGTGCTGCTCGAACTTGTGAAAACGTGTACTGCCTGACCATACTTGTTTCTGTTCTGTGAATTTATACAAAAATGAAAGTACCGGTTTTAGTAGTATATGCGACTGTATCAAAAATAAACTTTGTTGTGAAATGTGGTATAAATTGGATAATTTATGTCCAAAATATAGCATATATTATATAGCAGAGCTTCCTGAGGAACTCCGCATATTTTATCAAATAATGAAATACGGAGGTATGGTGCTTTGCTAAAAGAAGGGCGGTAAATTTAATGGAGAAAGCCATTTCTGGTGTTATTGCAACAGTGTTCAACAAAAAGAACAAGTCTGAATCAAAATTAAATTTACTGGACGAAATTCAACTGATTAAGTTAAGGCTTGAGACAGTATCAGCCAATTTTGAAAGCCAGAGCGACCCTGATTTAGTCGAAGCCTGCATTTACGAAATGAAATCTCTTACGGCGCGCTACCGGTATTTATTAAGGGAAGCCCGTAATCAGGGACTGACGAAAAGCGTTGATGCACTGGAGCATACAACACATTTATAACGAATAGCAATTTAAAGTTTTAGGACTTTTTGACATAGCCGTTTTATCCGGCACGGAGGTATACTATGGAGACATATTTAATAATTGCCGCAGTTGCTCTTTTATGCGGGATTGCTATTGCAATTATAAGGAACCCAGGTATTCTCAAAAAAATAATCGCAAGCTCGGCGACAGGCCTTATGACGCTTGCGGTTATTGACCTTACATATGCTTTTACCGGCATTTATATTGCGGTGAGCGTTTGGACACTTGCAGTGGCGGCATTACTTGGCCTGCCGGGAGTTATTTCACTGCTTTTCCTCAAGATCATCTGGAATATCTGAAACGGTGTCCGGTTTGTTTTGCCTTTCCCTTAAAAGGTCGCGTATTTCCATCAGCAGTTCTTCGGTTGTAGGCTTTTCCTGCTCATCTTCTTTCGCTTCGTTTTCCTTTGCTTTAATGAAATTAAATTCCCGCAGCTTGTTCAGGCCCTTGAGAATGATGAAAATACAAAATGTAATAGTCAGAAAGTTGATGACGGACTGTAGGAAGTTGCCGTAGCCAATTACAAGGTTTTTTCCGCCGGTAAGACGCGAACTTATGGTAAGGGACAATGACGTAATATTGATTCTTCCGACGAAAATACCGAGTATTGGTGTAAAGATGTCGTTGACGAGACTTGATACGATTTTATTGATGGCGTTGCCGATTATAACAGCGACGGCAAGATCTATTACATTGCCTCTGGCGGCAAACTCCTTAAATTCCTCAATAAATTTTTTCATATATAGTAATCTCCTTTAGGGCGAATGATTTTTCATTCGTCCTTTATTATATTTTAATTCAAAGTTCAATGCAATTAGCGTAGGTTTTAAATATTTGACAAAGGGACTGAGCGAACGTATAATTGTACTAAGTTTGGATGTCTTTGTGGATCAAGAAGCTGACTTTTACAACATTTGAATAAAGATTATAATCGGAACCTTCGCCCTTCAGGAGAGATAAGCCCTCAGATTGGATCACGAAGGTTTTTAATTCGCGCTGATAAAATTTAAAGTATATTTTTCAGGACGGCGAATAAGGAGAGAATATATCAATGCACATATTGCGCAAATGGAAACCGTCTCGTATAAGTGCTAAAGATATGGTAAAAAAGATATTTACGATAAATACGCTGTATAAAATACTTTCGATTTTATCCCTAATGATTTGGGATTGTGCTTCTGCTGCCGGCGCTGTTTTGATTGGTTTTGGTATCCGGTACGGATATCATGGGCTTCAGGAAAATGACATTAAATTTCTGCAGCAGTATACTGTCCTTTCTATCATAATCGTCATTCTGAGCACTTTGCTGTGCGGCTGTTATGCAGGTGTTTGGCGCCGGGCAGGTATCGGCGAATTTACAAGGCTCGTTGTAGCGGTAGTTTTAAATACTGTTACGATGTCCATTATTATCGTTGTAAAACAGCTTCCCTTGTCGGCTGAATACATAGCGGTTGTTGCTATGTTGCAGCTTTTGTTTATAACATCTGTTCGTGCTGCGATAAGATTTTGCTATTGGTTTTATCTAAGGCTTTCACTTATCCGCCGCCGGAACAGAATGAAACGCGTATTAATTTATGGCGCTGGACAAGCCGGTATAGACCTTGTCCATAAGCTTGAAGGGCACCCGGAGGATGACCTGCGTCCCGTATGTTTTATTGATGATAATCAGGCTCTCTGGGGCAAGAAGGTTGCGGGGCTTCCCGTTGTCGGCGGAAAAGATAAGATAGAGGCCGTAATCAATGATTATGGAATAAAAGAAGTAATCATGGCTATGACGACGGCTGACAGCGAAACCGTCAAAGAAGTATTGATAAAGTGCCATAAAATGCACTGCGCCTTAAAGCGTTTCGGCACGATTGACGATGTCAATGAACAAACCCTTGCAAACGCCCACATTTCGGACATAAACCTTGAGGATTTGCTCCGCCGTGATTCCATTCAGCTTAACATGAAGGTCGTTAAAGGCTTTATTGAGGGAAAAACTGTCCTTGTAACCGGCGGCGCAGGTTCGATAGGTTCGGAAATCTGCCGTCAGGTGCTTTCGTTTGGCGCAAAAAAGCTCATTATTTTTGATATTCACGAAAACGGCCTGTTTGATATCCAGAATGAGCTAAAAGAAAAATATGACAAAAGCCGTTTTTTAATTAAACTCGGTTCAATAAGGGACCGCAACCGTGTAAACGAGATTTTTGATGAATTCAGGCCTCAGGTAGTATTTCACGCTGCGGCGCATAAGCATGTACCGATGATGGAATTTAACCCGAGCGAGGCGGTTAAAAACAATGTTTTCGGTACTATAAATGTAGCGCAGGCGGCGATATTATACAAGGCCGAAAAGTTTATCCTCATATCGACGGATAAAGCGGTTAATCCGGCCAATATAATGGGTGCCACAAAGCGCATTGCCGAAATGACGATACAACTGTTTAACCGCATGAGTGAGACAGATCTTGCCGCAGTAAGGTTCGGCAATGTTCTGGGCAGCAGCGGAAGCGTCGTTCCGTTTTTCAAAAAGCAGATTGAGAAAGGCGGGCCGGTGACAGTAACGCATCCCGAAATGCGCCGGTATTTTATGACGATTCCCGAAGCGGTTCAGTTGGTGCTTGAAGCGGGTGCAATGGCTAAGGGCGGTGAGATATTTGTTCTCGATATGGGCAAGCCTGTGCTTATCTATGACCTTGCCTGTGACCTTATACGCCTTTCCGGATATGAGCCGGAGAAGGATATCAAGATTGAATTTACAGGCCTGCGCCCGGGTGAAAAACTCTTTGAGGAAATCAGCCTTGCAGAAGAAGACGTTGTCAAGACGCCCAATAACAAGATTTATATATGCAAACCAGTTGAATATAATGAGCGGGAATTAAGCGAACTTATAAAACAGCTTGAAGATCGCATCAACAAAGGAGACGAGCAGGGCATGTTTAGCTGTGTAAGCCGCCTTGTCCCGACGTTCAAGTATAATAAAGAAAAGATATAGGTTGGGGGCCTATAAAAGTGTATTTTGATGATTTAAAGAAAGCTATAAGCAATAAAACAGCGAAGCTGGGCGTGATTGGGCTCGGATATGTAGGGCTGCCGCTCGCTGTAGAAATGGCAAAATCGGGCTTCAATGTTTATGGGTTTGATGTCCAGCAGAAAAAGGTTGACCTGGTCAATGCAGGACACAATTACATAGGGGATGTTGTTGACAAGGACTTAAAGGACCTTGCTGCTTCCGGCAAACTAAAAGCATTTTCAGATTTCTCAAAGCTCCAAGAATGTGACTGCGTATCAATTTGCGTTCCGACGCCGCTTGACGCTTACCAGCAGCCGGATATCAGCTATGTTAAGGCTTCCGCCGGGGAAGTGGCGCGCTATGCCCACAAGGGAATGTTGGTGGTTCTTGAAAGCACTACCTATCCCGGCACTACTGAGGAAGTCATACAGCCGCTGCTTGAAGAAAGAGGGCTGAAGGTCGGGGAAGACATCTTTCTCGCGTTTTCACCGGAAAGGGTTGACCCCGGCAACAAACAGTATAAAACAAAGAATACCCCTAAGGTTGTCGGCGGCGTAACCCGTAAGTGTACCGCCCTTGCATCACTGCTTTACTCAAGTTTTCTTGAAGGCGGAGTTTATGAGGTTTCAAGCCCCAAAGTAGCGGAAATGGAAAAAATACTTGAGAATACCTTCAGGAATATAAATATTGCGCTCGCAAACGAAATGGCAATACTGTGCAACCGCATGAATATCCCCGTCTGGGAGGTAATTGACGCTGCCAAATCCAAGCCCTATGGCTTCATGGCGTTCTATCCCGGCCCGGGCCTCGGAGGCCACTGCATACCGCTCGACCCGTTTTACCTGACTTGGAAAGCCCGGGAATATAATTACCATACGCGGCTTATCGAATGTGCCGGCGAAATAAACAACGCTATGCCTGAATATATTGTCGAGCGCGTAAGCCGTATACTTAACAGGGATAAAAAGCCCCTCAACGGCTCAACGGTACTGCTTCTCGGCGCAGCGTACAAGCCCGATATCGACGACCTGCGCGAATCGCCGGTGCTCAAGATTATTACCCTGTTTGAAAATGCCGGCGCAAATGTTATTGTAAACGACCCGTATATTCCCACCTTTAAACATAACGGAAAGGAATATAAGTCGGCGGAACTGACGGCGGAGTTGCTCAGAAGCTGTGATATTGCGGTGGTAACAACAAACCATAGCTGTTATGACCCCAAATTCATAGCCGAAAACGCAAAACGCGTTTTTGATACGAGAAACCTCATGGCCGGCATTGACGCCGACAACGTGGAGCTGCTATGACGGAAGGATATACAAAGGGCGAGTATTGCGTAATTGAAGAGGGCGCCGTAATAGGCAAGGGCTGTGTCTTAGGGCATCATGTAGTCATACGGGCCGGCACAATTATCGGCGACAACGTGAGGATAGACGATTTTGCCGATATAGGAAAACAGCCGATGAAAGCAGCCTTGAGCGCGGCAACGGACGCAAAAAAAGCCGAGCCTGCCAGAATCGGCAGCGGCTCAATAATCGGCACAGGAGCCATAATCTATGCGGGCAGCGTCATAGGCGACAATGTCCTTGTGGCCGATATGGCGACAGTGCGGGAAGACACAGAGATAGGCGAAAAAACTATAATAGGCCGCGGTGCGGCTGTCGAGAACCACTGTAAGATCGGCGCGCGGTGCAAAATCGAAACGAACGCCTATATAACCGCCTATTCTGTCATCGAGGATGACTGCTTTGTAGCGCCGTGTGTCGTTACGTCAAATGATAACTTTGCCGGGCGTTCAAAGGAGCGCTTTGGGGCCTACCGCGGGGTAACGGTTAAACGCGGCGGGCGTATCGGAGCGGGCGCTGTCATTTTGCCGGGCCGTGTTATTGAAAACGACAGCTTTGCGGCAGCCGGCTCAGTTGTCACAAAGGATGTAAACAAAGAAGAGATTGTCGCCGGCAATCCGGCAAAAAAACTGCGCAATGTGCCTTCACAGCAGCTTTTGAAAAATCAAGACTAACGGAGCAGCAATATGAAGATAATGACAGTAGTCGGAGCGCGCCCGCAGTTTATAAAAGCGGCTGCGGTATCGCGGGCGCTCAGAAAAGAGAATACAGAAATTCTTGTTCATACAGGCCAACACTATGACGAAAATATGTCCAATATCTTTTTTGAGGAATTGGACATTCCAAAACCGGACTTTAATCTGGGCGTCGGCTCGGCTTCCCATGGCAAGCAAACAGGAGAAATGCTCATAAAGATTGAAGAGCTTCTGTTATCCGAAAAGCCCGACGCCATGCTTGTTTACGGAGATACAAACTCAACGCTTGCGGGAGCCCTCGCAGCTTCAAAACTTCACGTTCCGGTCGCTCATGTCGAGGCCGGGCTGCGTTCATATAATAAACTTATGCCCGAGGAACAAAACAGGGTTTTGACGGATCATATCTCGAGTATGCTGTTCTGCCCGACCGTAGCGGCCGTCAACAACCTTAAAAATGAAGGCATAGAGGACAATGTCTATAATGTCGGCGACGTGATGTGCGACGCCTTGTATTTTTACAAAGCTGCCGCTGAAAAACGGCATTATAATTTCAGTGAGCTTAAGTATATTTACGATAAACCTGAATCAAGTTTAGAAAACGGGTATTATCTCGCAACAATCCATCGGGCAGAGAACACTGACGGGCCGGAAAAAGTCAAGAATATACTCTCAGCGCTCGAAAATCTTGATTTTCCAGTGATTTTCCCAGTTCATCCGCGCACAAGAACAATTATCAATACAATTATAGAACAAAGCAAATATAAAAATATCCATTTTGTCGAGCCTGTCGGATACTTATATATGATTTTTCTTGAGTATAACGCAAAAAAGATTATAACCGACAGCGGCGGGCTTCAAAAGGAGGCCTACCTCTTGAAAGTTCCCTGCGTCACTGTAAGGGAACAGACGGAATGGGTCGAAACCCTCATGGGCAGCTGGAATGTACTTGCGCATGCCGAGACTGAGGATATTATAAACAAGGCGGCAAATACAAAACCAGACCCATTGATGTGGAAAGATTATTACGGCGGCGGCAATGCCGCAGAAAAAATTTGCGGCACGCTTGCGTCTATATTAAAATAATATCTTGACTTCAAACGCAGCGTTGCAATAACGGAGGAAAAATGGATAACCCCAGTAAAAAAATTAAATATGTACTTATCGGATGCGGAAGGATAGCGCCGAACCATATTGCGGCGGCTCTCGCAAACGATAAGGAGCTTGAAATTGCCGCGGTTTGTGATATTATACCTGAAAACATGGAAAAACTGCTTGCAAAATTCGGCCTTGAAAACAGCAAGATAAAAAGGTATGAAGATTACCGCGAAATGCTTAAAATAGAAAAGCCAGACCTTGCGGCGGTCGCGACGGACAGCGGGAAACACGCAGAAATCGCGCTGGAAATCATAAACGCCGGCTGCAATGTTATAGTGGAAAAGCCAATTGCCATGTCCCTCGACGACGCCGACAGGCTGATTGCAGCCGCAAAGGCAAAGGGCGTTAAGCTCTGCGCCTGCCATCAGAACCGTTTTAACAAATCAATACAGAAAATCCGCGCCGCCCTCGAGGCAGGGCGCTTCGGAAAGTTGTACCATGCGGCGGCACACATCAGGTGGAACCGCGTGGAGGATTACTACAGGCAGGCGTCCTGGCGCGGCAAGTGGGCGAGCGACGGCGGTGCCCTTATGAACCAGTGTATTCACAATATCGACCTGCTCCGCTGGATGCTCGGTGACCCGGTTGAAGTCATGGCATATACAGACAGGCTTGCCCATCCTTATATTGAGGCGGAGGACTTGGGACTTGCCATAGTCAAATTCAAAAACGGTGCATACGGTCTCATTGAAGGCACAACAAATGTCTTTCCGAAGAATCTTGAGGAGACACTTTATATTTTCGGCGAGAAAGGAACGGTAAAGGCCGGGGGAAAATCCGTGAACCGAATTGAAGAGTGGAGCTTTGCAGATAATATGGCTGAAAGGGAGGACGTAATAAAAACCTTCAGCGAAAATCCGCCGAATGTTTACGGCTTTGGGCATACGCCGCTTTATGCCGATATGGCCAGCGCCATAAAGAACGACCGCGACCCTTACGTTTCTGGCGAAGCGGGGCGCGCTGCCCTTGAGCTTGTCCTTGCCATATACAAATCCGCGGCGTTGGGAGGCCCTGTGAAGCTTCCTCTGGAACATTGCGCAAGTGTTGATTTTACGGGCCGCTTTGATAAAAAGGCGGAAAGGTAATGATATGAGTTTCGAAGCCGATAGTATTTTTGGTGCCTTAAAAAACAGAATAAAATCCGGCAAAAAACTTGCGAAAAAAGGCTCCAGGAATGGTTTTTTTCATATTTTGGGCGGCAACACGCTTGTAAAAGTTGTTTCTGCTCTTTCTGTTTTGCTGTTTCCCCGCATAATGGGGGACTCTTACGGGACATTCAAGCTTGCTGACGATTTTTTAAGTTATCTGCTGATTGCCAACGGGCTCGGTATGACGAATGTCATACTGCGGTACTGTTCGGCGTTTGACACGCCTCAAGAACAAAAGAGTTATTTCAATTTTGCCATAAAATTCGGAATTATCTCTGATATAGCGTTATTATTAGTCTATGGATTGCTGCTGTATTTGCCTGAGCTGTTCGGCATTTATATTGTCAGATTCGGCGCCGATAAGATTCTCGGGCTGATGTTGTTTTCGCTTTTTCTCGATTTTTTGTTCAACTCAATGCAGAATTTTCTGCGTACGAATCGGGAAAACAAAAAATATGCAAGAAGCTCCGTTATATTCTCGTTATCCTATGCCCTAATACCGTGCATTCTGGCGGCTGTTTTCAGCGCCTTTGGGCTTACAATGCAGGGAGCGGTTCTCGGGCGGTATATAGCTTATGTTATCGTCCTTATCATAATATTCAAAACAATTCGCTCAATTCCTGCATTCAAGGAAAAGCCGCTTAAACTGAGCAGAACCGAGAAGGTTGGCGCTATAAAATATGCTCTCAATACGCTTATTGCGAATGCTTTTTCACTGATGATGCCATATAATGAGAGCATTGTTTTAAGTATGATGGTGTCAAAGCTGCTCTACAACGATTTCAAGGTAGCGCAGCTTGTTCCGGCGAGTATCCAGTTCATTTCAAGTTCTGTTGTGGTTTTTATTTACCCGTATTTTGCAAAGAATTATACCGACGGCAAATGGATTTTCAAAAACACAAAAAAGGTAATCCTCGGGATATCTGCCGCCATGGGCATAATATCGCTGGTGGGTATTATATTCTCCCCGCAGATTGTGCTTGTTTTCGGCAGCAGATTTAAAACTGACAATGCAATTCGCCTTATGCGGGTATTCTTCATAACATTTGCCATCAACAGCGCGGTAAGATTGCCCGTCGGCAATATACTTGCGGCAATCGGCGAGGTGCGTTTTAATATAGCCAACGCTATTTTCTCATCGACGGTGCATATAGGTATTTGCTGGGCGATGACTTACAGCTTCGGTATAAATGGTGCGGCTTATGGGCTGCTGATTGGTTATATAATCTCGTCCGTTGCCGCGGTCATTTATTTAAGATATTACTGCAATAAATTGGAACGCAGGAAAAGTAATTCGATAGTTAGCCTCGACGGCGAAGATATAGAAGCAGATGAGAAGGAAGTGCAATGAGATTACTGATTATTCCGTCATGGTATGTGACAGAGGACAAACCGAACAATGGAATATTTTTTAAGGAGCAGGCCGAGTCGCTCGCTGAAAGCGGAGTCGACGTAGTTGTTGCATACCCAGACCTGAGGTTCAAGCTCGGCATGTTACGCCGCGGCATTTACAGGGACTATGACGCCGAGGTGCCTACATACATTTACAGGAAACGTACTTTAACTCCCTTTAAAGAGCGCGGCAGATGGCCTCAGCTCACAAAAATGCTGGAGGCCTTGTACGATAGGGTATGCCGCGATATCGGGGAGCCGGATATTGTCCATCTGCACTCATGCCGTATGGGGATAGCGGCGATAAATCTCTGCCGTAATCACAACCTTCCGCTCGTTTATACTGAGCATTACAGCGGCATTTTGGGCCAGATGGACGATGACCTCAAATATCAGTTTGAAAAGACACTTGAGGCATGCGACTGTGCAATTGCGGTCAGCGAGGACTTAAAGGCGCGCATGGTTTCAAAAAAGCCGGATACGCTGTTTATTCCCAATATGGTTGATACATCAAGTTTTAAAATTATCCCGAATGTGGAACCAACTGGGGAATTTGTGTTTGGTGCTGTCGGCAATCTCGTGCCGGTCAAGGGCTATGACATTTTAATTCGCGCCTTTGCCAAAGCCTATCGCCACATGCCCGGCGCAAAGCTTTACATAGCCGGGACAGGTGAACAGGAGCAGGCGCTCAAAGACCTTATAACCGAATTAAAACTCCAAGACAGTGTCCATTTAACCGGCTTCTTAACCAGGGCTATGGCGCCGAAATTTTACAACGGCTGCGATTGCTTTGTATGCTCAAGTTACACTGAGACCTTTGGTATTTCCTTGATTGAAGCGCTGTCTTGCGGCAAGCCTGTAATAGCAACGAGGTGCGGCGGCCCAGAAAGTATCGTCAATTCTAAAAACGGGCTGCTTATTAACCCCGGGGACGAGCTTTCAATGGAACGCGCGCTCATCTACATGTATCGGCGAGCGAAAAGCTATAACCCGTTCGTGCTGCGGGAGGACTGCATGAAGCGTTTCGGAAAAAGTTATATTTGCCAAAGGCTTGTGCAGCTTTATGCTCATATACTCGAGAATAGGCGCAGATTTTCCGCGCAAACTGAAGAATAATAAAATTTCTGTCAATAAATATAGATATGAAGCACTTAATAAAATTCGGTTTATTATCATGCTTCGATATTAAAAAGCATATCTTCCATTAGGGGTGTTTCCACTGGAAAGTTTAAATAAAGGAACTGAAATTATAGAAAAACTCATAAAAATATTAGTTCTTTTACTTACTCCGGTACTGCTTTTTGCCTCGCATGTGATTATTGCAGAGTTTATGGATTCTTGTTATCTGACGTTGGCGCATATCTATTGGATAATATTAGGTGCGCTTACCGTTATATATATAATTAAAAAAGGCGTGAATGGCATAAGATTTGGAAGGTCGGCACGTTATTTTGCGGCGATTGCCATATTGGTTCTCTATTCGCTTTTCTCTTTGAGGTTCGCAATAGATTTTCAAACATCGCTTAATCAGGTTGTATTCCAGCTTTTTGGCGCTGCAACGGTATTCTACATTACAGTATTTTTAAAAGATGAGGGCGATTTAAAGAACTTTTTGCGGGTTATGACTGTTTGCCTCGCGATAACGGCTGTTATCGGTATCTACGAAATGTATTCGGGAAATTACCTCTTTGACCCAAGCGAATCAATGCTCTCAAAAGTCAACGTATATGGGCACAAATACCCCTGCGTGTCTTTTTATAATACGAATGACTTGGCGACATTCTTCACGCTTTTTTCGCCCTTTGCGATATTTGCACTGATTGACTGGGTCGGCGGCATTGCCGGCAAAATATGCGGTTTTGCCCTTTCGGTTCTTGTTTTTATGAATTTGCTGGGAGGGCGTGCAAGAATCAGTTTTGGCGTTATTTTTTCTCTTTCCATATTGATTCTTTTAGTTTGCTTAACTGTAAAAAACTACAGGAAATTTGCGTCTGCCGCCCTATCATTCATACTGGGTCTGCCCTTTGCCGA
The DNA here is from genome assembly GCF_036762875.1 of [Clostridium] cellulosi. Taxonomy (NCBI): domain Bacteria; kingdom Bacillati; phylum Bacillota; class Clostridia; order Eubacteriales; family Oscillospiraceae; genus Ruminiclostridium; species [Clostridium] cellulosi. The sequence goes on from NZ_JBAIZF010000002.1 coordinate 41,235, forward strand.
ATTAATCCTCAGGCTGACCGAAATCAAAAATGGCACACTTTTCACTAAGATTCAAACCATTACGCGGAAAGATTATTCAGTAAATGAGCGGTTGACCATAATGATAAGCGGTCTTAGAATGTCTGCCGCGCACCTGCTGACAGGAGTCGGCGTAGGCAACAGCGTGCCGCTGCTCCCCAAATATGCCGAGATACGCCCTATAAACCTGCATAATACACCGCTTGAAATTCTCGCCGAGTTCGGCATATTTATCTTTTTAATCTATGTATTGATGGTAATATTTCTTGCCGTTGACTTTTACAAAAAATCAAGGGCAAACAGCAGACACGGCTTTTTTAGCATACTGTGCTTGTTGATGTTGCTTGCCTTTCAGTTTGAAAGCTTGCAGCCGTCGGACGCTTTACATATAAGCGTCCTATGGGTTCTGTTCGGAATCCTCTTTGCTGCGGATAAGCTTTTATTCAACAATGATATACCTTTAGAAAACAGGCAATTTTCTTTCAAAAAACTCTTTAATGAGGAGTGTGACTGATGCCGCGCCTTTTGCTGATTAGTTTTATAGATTTCGGTGATATGAAGTCAGGCTCAAGCGTCAGGCCTCAACGCATGTATGATGCTTTTGTCAAGCTGGGATACGAAGTGGACCTTCTCTCTGGGCTTCAAAACCGGAAACGAGAGCGCTGGCATCGGGTATTTAAAAAGTATCGTGAAATTCGGCACAACCTGCCGGATTTTTGTTATGTTGAGCCGCCCAGTGGGCCATTTTTCAACCTTTGCGACCATCTGCTGCTGCTTTACCTTAAATTTAAAAAGGTACCAATAGGGCTTTTCTACCGCGACGCCTACTGGCTGTTTGCGGACTGGTGGCCGGTTAAAGGCGTAAAAAGGTTTTTCCTTACGCTGATGCACAGGTTTGACATATTTATCATCAAAAGAACCTGCAAAGTTGTGTTTTTTCCAACGAAAAGCATGGCAGATTTGTTTGACTTGAAACGCAAAAGCGTATTGCCGCCTGCCGGTACTGACCTCGTTGTTCCGGAGCATGAAACGAGACGCAAGGCTCTCTATATCGGCGGCGTTTCAAAATTTTACGGCACAGACATAATGCTCAAAGCCTTTAGTATACTTAACGATGAAATGAAAGCCGACATAAAGCTTACTGTATGCTGCCGTGAGAATGAGATGAAAGACTTTTTCGATGCCTATAAGGGCGCTCCGTGGCTTAATATAGTCCACCTGTCGGGCGACGAAAAGCTAAGGCCGCTTTATGAGGACTGCGACATAGCGCTTTATCCAAGCAGGCGCGATTTTTATATGGATTTCTGCATGCCTGTCAAGCTGTTTGAGTATTTGTCCCGGGCGCTGCCCGTCGTCGCGACTAATTGCAGGGAAACCGCCGGATTTGTGCTGCGAAACGGCATAGGCGTGGTATCTGAGGATAACCCGGAAGCATACGCGTCAGCCATCAAATCTATAATCGACGATAGAAGGCAGCTTCGGCTTTGCAGAGTCAACGCGATAAATACATTACGGCAGAACAACCTTTGGATTCACAGAGCGCGTCAGGCAGCCGACGAGATATTAAATTAAGATTTGGAGGCTATTATGCGAATTGCAGTTCTTGCCGCGGCAAAGTCTATTCACACGATAAAATGGGTTAAGGCTTTTGCCAAGAACGGGCACGTAGTTAAGCTCTTTTCACTGCCGGACCAAAAGGCGCCGCCAGGTGTGCTTGACGACATAAGGGTTCATTACCTCCACAGGGGCGGTGTTGCGGGTTATTGGCTCTGTGCCCGCGAATTGAAGAAACAGCTTTTGCAGTTTCGGCCGGATGTTTTAAATGTGCATTATGCTTCCGGGTACGGTACTCTCGGAAGACTGTGCGGCATAAAGCCCGTCCTGCTCTCGGTTTGGGGCAGTGATGTCTATGATTTTCCCAATGCCGGCCAAATCAACAAAAGAATGCTTATCAAAAATTTAGAGGCTGCGACAGCGATCGCTTCGACCAGCTACGCGATGGCGGAACAGGTCAGAAGGGTTCACTTGACCGACAAGAAGATATATATAACGCCGTTCGGTGTCGATACTTCGGTATTCTGCCGCTGCGGGGAGCCTCCAAAAGACCGCATAACCATAGGTATCGTCAAGGCACTCGAACCGAAATATGGGGTTGAGTACCTGATACGCGCTTTTTCGCTGTTCAAAAACCGTATGATTAAAGAGAACAAGATGCCGCCAAATGGTATAAAACTTGAGATCTACGGGGACGGCAGCCTCTTGCCATCGTTAAAAGCGCTTGCCCATGAGCTCAATATCGAAGAGGAAGTGCAGTTCCACGGTGCTGTTCCGCACGCCTATGTGCCGCGCATAATGTCAAGCTTTGATATATTCTGCGCGCCGAGCGTGGAGGACAGCGAAAGTTTCGGTGTGGCGGCGGTTGAAGCCATGGCGTGCGAGGTTCCCGTCGTGGTGAGTGACGTCGACGGTTTCAAGGAAGTTGTAATAAACAATGAGACGGGGTTTATAGTGACACGGCGCGACCCGGTGCTGCTTGCCAACAAGCTGTTTACGCTCGCCGTTTCGCCTGAACTCCGGTATACTATGGGACAGGCTGGCCGACGCCATGTTCAGGACTGTTACGAATGGTCAGACTGTGTCAGGAAGATGGAAAACGCCCTGACAGAAACGGCAATGTCGTCATTGATGATGAATAGGAGAAACAGTTAAATTAAGACCCTAAGATGGGGGATAATATGAGAATATTGCTAATAAATCACTATGCTGGTTCGGTATATCACGGCATGGAATTCCGGCCGTATTATATGGCGCGGGAATGGGTAAAACGTGGCAACGAGGTCACCATTTTGGCGGCGGACTTCAGCCACCTCAGAAAGAAAAATCCGGATATTAAGACTGATTTTACGGAAGAAAATATCGACGGCATAACATATCTTTGGGTGAAAACGCCTTCATACCACGGCAACGGCGTAGGCAGAGCGCTGAATATCGCGGCCTTTTATTTTAAACTGAAGGCACATGCTAAACAGATTGCCCAAAAGTATAAACCGGAAGCGGTTATAGCCTCGTCGACATATCCGTTCGACAGTTATGTTGCGAAAAAAATTGCAGATTTGTCAGGCGGAAGATTTTATTTTGAGATACATGATCTCTGGCCTTTGACGCAGATAGAAATCTACGGTTTGAAAACGTCGAACCCGTATGTCCGCATGCTCCAGAAGGCTGAGGATTTCTCATTTAAAAATGCCAAAAAGGTCATCTCGATTTTGCCCCACGCATATATACACATGGAGGAGCGGGGCGTTTCAAGAGATAAATTTACTTATGTCCCGAACGGGGTAATCCCTGCTGAAATCGAAACCAACACAAACCTATGCAGCCAGGCGGAAACCCTGTCTAAACTGCGGCAAGAGGGCTACTTTATCGCGGCGTATACGGGAAATCACGCGTCCGCGAATGCCCTCGAGAATTTTATCGGTGCCGCCGCCCTTTTGAAAGATGAAAAAGTAAAATTTGTGCTGGTCGGCAGCGGCAATGAAAAGGAGCGCCTCATTAAGCTTGCAAAAGAGAAATCACCGGACAACGTGATTTTTCTTGACCCTGTGGCAAAAAAGGATATGGGACAGCTTCTTTCAAATGTTGACGCCGCCTATATGGGACTTTCAAAATGCCGGTTATTCCATTACGGCGTGAGCCCGAATAAGCTGTTTGACTATATGCTGGCCGCAAGGCCCATAATCTACGCAGTTGACTCCTCAAACAATCCTGTCGAGGAGGCTCAATGCGGCGTTTCAGCCCCTGATGGCACGCCGCAGTCTATTGCAGAAGCGGTGCGCAAACTTATGTCTGCAACGGAAGAGGAGCGGGAAGAAATGGGCCGGCGCGGGCGCGAATATGTTTTAAAAAACAACGATTATGCCGTACTCGCTGAAAAATTTCTTGACGCACTAAGATAACAAGGACTTTTAAGATAAGAACAGGTGAAAACAATGAAGAAAAGAGATAAATTCCTGCCGTATTGCCTGCCATACTGGGGCGACGAAGAAATTAGCGCTGTGCAGGACGCAATAAAATCAAATTGGTGGTCCCGCGGGCCAAAAACCGCGGAATTTGAAAAGAAGTTTGCCGAATATGTCGGGGCCAAATATGCCGTCGCAGTTAATTCATGCACAGCAGCGCTTCATACAGCCCTTGCGGTCAAGGGTATTGGCCCTGGCGATGAAGTGATAACAACCTCGATGACGTTTTGTTCCACAGTCAACGTAATAACACATTGCGGCGCGACCCCGGTTTTCGCGGACATATCGCCGGACACCGGGCTTATCGACCCTGATGAAATAGAAAAGCGGATAACCGAAAAGACCAAGGCGATTATTCCCGTCCATTACGCGGGGCAGCCCTGCGATATGTCGAGGATAGAGAAGATAGCGGAAAAGCACGGACTCTTTATTCTCGAGGACGCGGCCCATGCGCTCTATACAAAGTGCGGCGACAGGCTTGTGGGGTCAAAGAATACGGCCGCTTTCAGCTTTTACGCCACCAAAAACATCTCGACGGGCGAAGGCGGCATGCTCGCCACTGACGACGAGGAGATCGCCGAAAAGGCGCGCGTATTCACTTCCCACGGCATGAGCAAAAACGCCTGGAACAGATACGCGAAGGGCGGCACATGGCGCTACGATGTTGAGGTTGCGGGCTATAAATACAATATGACGGATATTCAGGCGTCGCTGGGTATCTGCCAGCTTGACAGGCTGGAGTTTATGCAGCAGCGACGTGAATCGCTTTACAGGATATATAAAGAGCGTCTTAAGGATGTCAGGGGCGTAAGCCTTTTGCCGGAGACGACAAACGGCCGCAGCTCAAGACACCTTTTCATAATAAAGATAGAGAAAGACGAACTCAATATAGACAGGGACGAGTTTATCGAGGAACTAAATGCAATGAATATCGGAACGAGTGTGCATTTCATTCCCGTCCACCTGCACCCGTTCTACCGCAAACATTACGGCACAAAGCCGGGTGATTTGCCCAATACGGAGGCGTATTTTGAAAAAATAATCTCGCTTCCGCTTTACCCATCTATGACTGAAGAGGATGTGAACTATGTCGCAGACGCAGTTTGTGAAATTTCGGCAAAACATGCTCGATAAATCGCTTGACCCTTACCGCGAACATCTCAAGAATCACGCAGCGGGTCTTGTCGCCAAGCGTGTTTTTGACATTTTTGCCTCACTGCTGTGTATTATTGTGATGTTCCCGTTTTTTCTGATAGCGGTCGCTATGGTTAAGACCACCAAAGGGCCTGTTTTTTACCGGCAGCTCCGCGTTGGGAAAGACTGCCGCGAACTATACGTCCTCAAACTGCGCACAATGGTTGTCGGGGCCGATAAGAGCGGGGAAATCACAGTGGGCAGCACCGACAGCCGCATAACCCGCGTCGGCAGAATCCTGCGGGCCACAAATTTCGATGAGTTCCCGCAGCTTTTTCAGGTGCTCGCGGGCTCGATGTCGATTGTCGGCGTCCGGCCGGAGGTTCCGCATTATGTCGAACTTTATACCCCGGAGGATTACGCAACCCTGCTTATGAAACCCGGGCTTACCTCGCCGGTTGCCATCGCCTACAGGCATGAAAACGACATGCTGGCGGGCTGTGACGACCCGGAACGCAAGTATGTCGAAGAAATATTGCCCGCCAAGATGAAGCTTAACCGCCAGTATGTGCAGGAGTTTTCGTTTTTGAATGATTTAAAGATAATCGGTCGGAGTTTTAAATGCATCTTTGAAAAAGACGAGATGTTAAACAAACAGAATTAAAAGAGATACAAAAAATCGGCTGCCTCAAAACAAGGCAGCCGATTTTTTTGCGGCGATATGTATTTCTATTCTTCAGCGGGCTTTATCAGCTCCGCGGCGGCTTTTGTGTCCCCGGTCAAAAGGGCCAGAACGCCCTTATATACGATTTCAGGGGCCGACTGGAACTGCTTTTTTATAAGCTCCGCCTGGTCTCTGTCCACAACAAGCAGCTTTATAGACATCAGCGTATCGCCCATGTCATAAGAATTGCAGATAACATTATACCCGCCCGACGGATTTTCCTCGATTTCGACGCGGTTTTCCGACTCGCGCTTGATTTTGGCAAGCAGCTTGACGGCGGTGCCTATAGCCTTTTCCCTAACTGAGGCGGGCAGACGCCTTTCAAACAGCTCCGCAGTTTCAACTCCGAGGCTTGTATTTTTATAAAGCTCAGTATTACCATCTTTTACGATGTCGATATGACCTGAGACTAAAAGCTCATGAAGGGCGCTTGCAAAGGCAAAGTAATTGCAAAGGCCGTCGTGCTGGACAATTTCGTTGAGACTTTTGAATGAGAGTGGCTTGCCGACTGATTTCAGCAGATAGCAGATGAGGATTTTTATTTCACTGATATCTTTAAGTCCTCCCGGTTCGACGCCCTCTATGAATCCGTCACCTGGCATTTTCCGTCCTCCTCATATCTAATACAAAAAGGTAGTATCTATGATGTCTGTTATAAGGGTATCATAATCGGGCTAAAAATAAAAGTGCTTTTTTGCGTCTGAATTATAAGAGTCGGACAATAATGTGCTTTATGCTGTGACGCTGCGATATTGCTGAATAAAATAACCCAACAATGCAAATAATCAAGTGTAATGCTTATGAAGTTAACAAAGCAATCCAAATGCTGAATTTTGACGGTTTAACTTCATAAAATAAGCATAACTACGAAGCGGTTATATAATCCGACTTAAAGGGGTTTAAACATGAAGGACGGATATTATCTCGGTATTGATGTTGGGTCAGTGAGCACTAATATAGTGCTGATGTCGCAGAATGGTGAAATAGTAAAAAAAGCTTACCTCAGGACAGGCGGCAGGCCGATTGATATTTTGACCGCCGGTCTCAAAGACTTCTGCAAAGAAGTATCGGATGAGGAAATCTTAGGTGTCGGAACGACAGGCAGCGGCAGACAGCTTGCTGCGGTAATATGTGGCGCCGATATTGTTAAGAATGAGATAACTGCACACGCTGTCGCCTCTCAGCGTGTAGTTCCGCAGGTTTCGACCATTCTGGAAATAGGCGGTCAGGACTCAAAGATTATTTTTCTCAAAAACGGCGTTGTCTCTGATTTTGCGATGAATACGGTCTGCGCCGCCGGAACAGGCTCATTTTTAGACCGCCAAGCTGAGCGGCTCGGTATTCCCATTGAAAAATTCGGGTCGCTTGCGCTGACGGCAAAGTCGCCGACGCGGATTGCGGGGCGCTGTGCGGTTTTTGCGGAATCGGATATGATACACAAACAGCAGATGGGGCACAGAATAGAGGACATTATTGCGGGGCTTTGTACGGCCCTTGTCAGAAACTATCTCAGCAATCTTGCGCGCGGCAAAGAGATTACCGGTCCGGTAATGTTTCAGGGAGGAGTGGCAGCAAATGCCGGTATCGTCGCGGCGTTTGAGGAAGCGCTGTCCCAGAAGATTATCATTCCCCAGTATTATGACGTCATGGGCGCATGGGGCGCGGCAATGCTTGCCCAGAAAAAGATGGAGAAGAGCGGGGAAAAGACTGCCTTCCGCGGATTTGCAAACGCCTGCGCACACTATGAGACAAACAGCAGGGAATGCGGCGGCTGCGCTAACAACTGTGAGGTCATAGAAATAACCATGGGCGGAAAGGTTGTTGCCCGCTGGGGTGACAAATGCGGGAAATGGTCGAACTTGAGCGCGTCGGCATAAGGGGGCATGTAAATCTGCATGAACGGTTTAAATGGAATAATACATTATATGCTCAGGCAAAGGGAAGACAAAAATGAGCGCACTTCGGCGAAAATAACCGTAGGTTTGCCGCGTGCCATGACATATTATGAGCACGGCAAGCTGTGGCAGAACTTTTTCACGCTGCTTGGATGTAATGTCCGGGTATCGCCCGAAACGAACCGAAGAATACTCGACAGGGGCGTGTCGGTTTGCAGCAACGAGACCTGCCTGCCGGTAAAGGTCATGGCCGGTCATGTTATGGAGCTTGCAGATAAGTGCGACACTGTGTTTATCCCAAGGTATATGAGCACGGCAAAGCATGAGAAGTGCTGCCCGAAACTCTGCGGGCTTCCAGATATGATAAGAATGAATATCAGGGGCAGGGCCGACATTATGGAGGTAATTATCGATGTGGACAAGGGCTATGAAAGGACGAATAAGACACTTGACGAAATTGCTCACCGCCTGAATATCTCCGAGAAAGCGGCGGAGGAGGCCTTTGAGCACGCAGTGAAAAACAAACTCAATGCGGACGCCCGCGCAAGGCTGACAAGCGAGATGGAGATCGGCAGTTTCAATGCATCAAAAACCGTCGCAGTGCTCGGTCACCCATATATGATTTATGACCGGTTTTTGAGCATGAACCTTATTGGCAAGCTCAAGGCCGCCCATCTAAATGTTATTACCCCGGATACATTGCCCCATGATGAACGAATTGAAAGCGCTTACCCTTACTTCGGAAAGAGAAATTTTTATGGCATAGGCAGCGATAACTTGGGCTGCGCCTATATCTGCGAAAAAAATCCGAATGTGGCGGGAATAATATACTTAACTCCGTTTGCCTGCGGGGTTGATTCACTTGTCACCGAGTTTATTTCCCGGAGAATAGGGAACAAAATACCGCTGATGATATTGACTGTTGACGAGCATACAGGCGAAGCGGGTTTTGATACCAGAATAGAGGCATTCCTTGATATGATTTCATAAGCCGAAAACATTAAAGCAATTTAAAATTTATGGAGGGGATTATGAAAATTACATTTCCGCATATGGGCAATGCTTATGTTGCCGTTAAGGTTCTTCTTGACGGGCTTGGGCTCGATTATTACATGCCCCCTGTCGGGAACAGGGCGTCTTTTGAGCGCGGAGTCGAGAATTCGCCGGAATTCATGTGCCTGCCGTTCAAGACGATACTCGGCAACTTCCTCGACGGGCTTGACCACGGCGCCGACACGATACTGTTCGGCGGCGGCAGCGGACAATGCCGGCTTAGTTATTACGGCGATCTTCACAAGGAAATTTTGAAGAGCATGGGTTATAAATTCAACTATATTCACTTGACGCTGAATCACCTGACCTATAAAGAAATCATGGATAAATTGGGCCCTTTTCTGCATGGCAGGACAAAAACAACGGTCACAAAGGCGGTGACAGAAGCGGCGTGGACTGTATTTGCCGTCGATGGGCTGTATAAAAAGGCGGCGCATATCCGGCCGCGGGAAATAAATCGCGGAGAAGCCAACCGCATAATGCAGCACTTTGAGAAACGAGTGCAGACCGAACGCGGTTTTCATAATATCAGGGACGCTATTTTAGAAGCGCGAAATGCCCTTGAAAAGGTAGAACTCGACCCAAATGCAAACCCGCTAAAAATTGGGCTTGTCGGCGAAATCTTTATTGCCAGTGAGCCTTCATGCAATCTTGATATTGAAAAGAAACTGGGCGGCCTCGGTGCGGACGTCTATAATACAATGGGCGTCAGCATGTGGATTAAAAAGCATTTTGTCGAGGCGATAGTGCCTATTCACGGCAGGGATAAAGCCGTCGACGCCGCGCAGCCCTATATGCATATAGATGATATCGGCGGCCACGGGATCAATACGATAGGCAACGCCGCCCTTATGAGCAAAGACGGGCTCGACGGGATAATACAGATATACCCATTCGGCTGTATGCCGGAAATAATTGCGCAAAGCTCATTCCGCGACATTGAGGAGAAATACGGCGTACCCATAATGACTCTTATAGTTGACGAACAGACGGCAGAAGCCGGATATATCACAAGGCTTGAGGCATTCTGCGATATGCTTGAAATGCGCAGGGAGATGAGAAATAAAGCAGGCAAGAAGTTGCTCGGTGCCTGATTTTGACAAATAAAATGCTGTTTTGCTTTTGTGTTGATAAAAAAAAGACATACTGCTATAATATGATTGCAATATTTTATGACGAGGATTGAGCATTTTTGAACTTTTTAGATTTTGCGGCCAATTCAATAAAACCGCAGCATAAAAGTTCTTTTGTAACTGCAATTATTGTAGCGGCCGGAAAAAGCGTCAGGATGGGTATAGGAAAAAGCAAACAATTTATACCGCTTTGCGGTATTGCCGCGATAGCAAGGACGCTTTCTGCATTTGAAAAAAGCAGGCTTGTCAGGGAAGTTGTTATCGTTACGAATAGATTTGACATAATGAAAGTCGGCTCAGTTGTCAAGGAATTCGGATTTGATAAAGTAAAGCACATCGTTATCGGCGGTGAAACGAGACAGCAGTCCGCTGCGCGTGGCTTCAACGCTATAAGCAAGGAAACGGAATTTGTCGCCGTTCACGATGGCGCGCGCCCCCTTATCACATCTTCCTTTATCGATAAGGCGATTGAGAGCGCGTTCGAAAACGGAGCAGCGGCACTTGCGGTCAGGGTTAAGGATACCGTGAAGATAGCAGACAAAAACGGCGTAGTTATATCAACTCCTGACAGGCAGTCGCTTTGGGCTGTCCAAACCCCTCAGGTTTTTGGAGTGGATATATACCGCGCCGCACTGGAAAAGGCACAGCGCGAAAATAAGGATTATACGGATGACTGCCAGCTTGTCGAAGCGTCGGGCGGCCGCGTCCAGCTTGTCGAAGGAGATTATACAAATATCAAGATAACCACTAAAGATGATATCCTTCAGGCAGAAGCAATCCTAAGGGCGAGGGGTGACGCTTTTTGAGAATTGGACATGGCTATGACGCGCACAGACTGGTGGAAGGGCGCAGGCTTGTCCTCGGCGGTGTTACAATACCCTTCGAAAAAGGCTTGCTGGGTCATTCTGACGCCGATGTTTTAGTGCATGCGGTAATGGACGCGCTCCTCGGTGCAGCCGGGCTTCCTGACATAGGCGCCCTCTTTCCGGACACCGACCCTGAATATAAAGATGCGGACAGTATAGAACTGCTGAAAAAGGTATTCATTAAAGTAAAGTCAAAGGGCCTTATGGTCGGCAACATAGACGCAACAATAATCGCCCAGGCGCCGAAAATGAAGCCATATCTTGAGAAAATGAGGGAAAATATCGCCTCGGCATGCGAAACTGCGGCCGAAAATGTCAATGTCAAGGCTACAACTGAGGAAGGCATGGGATTTACAGGAGCGTCTGAGGGAATAGCCGCTCATGCAGTTTGTCTGCTTGTATAAAAAACTACATACGTGTGAATATATTGTTATTTTGTCAAAGGCTGTTGCAAAATTGCTGTTTGCAGCAGTCTTTTTTTGCCTAATTTTATAGAATTGCCGCTGTTGTTCCGTTTATCGATTTCATCGCATACAATGTATAGAGATATGAGCCGTGAGGTGATAAAAGTGAGCGGACAATATATTATTGTAAGCTCCATCACATATGCATATAAAGGCAAGGAAATTTTGGAACGGAAAGGTATCAGGGCCTCGGTTGAACGTGCTCCAACCGAGATTTCGGAATGTGGGTGCCATTATGCCATAAGGATCGGCAATGCCTCATTGGATAGGGCAATCAGGATTCTGGATCATGCGCATATCAAAATAATCAGTGTCGGGGGCGGCAATTATGGTATATCTTGACAACGCTGCAACAACTTATCCAAAGCCTGCATCCGTTGCGCAGGCCGTATATGATTTTATGAAAGATAAAGGGGCAAATCCCGGGCGCAGCGGTCATAAAATGTCTATGGCGGCGGCATATGAGGTATACGCATGCAGAAGCGCCGCGGCGGAGATGTTCAACGCCGACGGGCCGGAGTGTGTTGCCTTTACGCTCAACGCGACACATTCAATCAATATGGCATTAAAAGGTGTTCTTTATAAAAAAGGCGGCCACGTTATAACATCTGACCTTGAACATAATGCGGTTATGCGCCCCCTTTATAAGCTTTCGGAACGCGGGGTGCGTTTTTCAAAGGCATATGTAAGCCTTGACAACGACGATGAAACGGTAGCGGAATTTGAACGCCTGATAAATAATGATACGGTGATGATAGCCTGCACTCACGCGTCCAATGTCTGCGGGAAGATACTTCCGATAAAGCGGCTTGGAAAGCTTTGCAAGAAATACGGATTAAAATTTTTGGTTGACGCATCCCAGACTGCTGGTGTTGTCAAGATAGATATGAAGGAATGCGGCATTGATTATCTTTGCATGCCGGGCCACAAGGGCCTTTACGGGCCGATGGGGACAGGTCTGCTTATTACGTCGGAAGGCGAAAAGCTGCATACGATTATTGAGGGAGGAACAGGGAGCAATTCGGAAAGCTATTCCCAGCCTGATTTTATGCCAGACAGGCTGGAGAGCGGAACACTAAATGCACCGGGCATAGCGGGCCTGCGTGCAGGTATGCGTTTTGCTTCAAAGATTCTTTCCGGCGGCATAGAACTCAGTGAAATGGAATATGCCCGCGCTCTTTATAAATCGTTGTCACAAATTGATGGAGTGGAGCTGTATACACCCTTGCCGGACGATGGGTATGTTCCTGTAATTTCATTTAATATACGCGGTGTTGCAAGCGGTGAACTTGCTTCTGCACTGGACAAATACGGGTTCGCGCTCAGGGGCGGACTGCACTGCTCACCGGCTGCGCATGAGCGCTTTGGAACGCTTCATAGGGGCATGGTAAGGGCGAGTTTTGGCGCGTTTAATACAAAAAGGGATGCTATAAGGCTCTCTGCGGCAGTTGCCCAATTGGCAAAACAGATGAAGAAATAAAATTTTACGCCGCTGAGAAGCGATAAATTTTTGGCGCTGAAATGGTGGACAAGCAGTCGGGGTGATGGAAAATCAAGGCTTCTTTTAAGCAAAAGTAAGTTTGAAACAGCGAAAGCCCTATTATTCATTTAAAATTTATGGTACAATATATACAATATGTGATATTTACTTCGCAAAAATTTGAAGAAAAGCAGTATAAGATATCAAAAATCCAGAAGGGTGCAGTAACTTATGGATTTCATAAATAATTTCTTCCAGTCAATTATCAGTGTAATAAAAACGATTTCCATACTGGATATAATCGATATTATTCTTGTATCGTTCCTTATATATAAAGCGATTCAACTTATCCGCGAGACGAGAGCAGAACAGCTTATTAAGGGTATTATCTTATTCGTTGTGGCCTATTATTTTTCAATGATACTGGGCCTCAAAGCGATGTCTTTTATATTGTTAAACATATTCCAGTTCGGTGTTCTTGCCCTTATTGTGGTATTCCAGCCGGAGCTTAGAAGTGCGCTTGAACACCTCGGCAGGTCAAGTGTCGGCAAATTCAGATTATTTAAAATTGATGATGATAAAACCGAGATTAACAAAATTCGGAATGAAATCTATGCGGTATGCGAGGCGGTTCAGTGGCTGCAAAGGGACCGCATTGGCGCACTTATACTCTTTGAACGCAAAACAAAGCTCGGTGAGATTGTAAAGACCGGCACTATTATCAACGCCGATATGAGCTCCGAAATAATCTGCAACATATTTTATCCTAAAGCACCCTTGCATGATGGAGCAATGATTTTGCGGGACGGCAGAGTTTACGCTGCCGGCTGTTTTTTGCCGCTTTCACAAAATCCGGATTTGAGCCGAGAACTCGGAACAAGGCATCGTGCTGCTCTCGGTATCAGTGAAAGCTGCGACGCCCTTGTAATCGTTGTTTCAGAGGAAACGGGCATTATTTCGCTTGTTCAGAATGGTGTAATAAAGCGCAATCTTAATATAGATACATTGAGAGTAGCCCTTGAAAAAGGTCTGCTTCCTCAAAAACCGCAGGACAAGAAAGAGAAGAAGTCTGCATCAAAGGTGACTGCGAAATGAAGAATAACGTGACAAGACGACTGCTTTACAACAATAAATTTATATTTGTGTCATCTGTCGTTGTGGCTATACTGTTTTGGCTTTTTGTAGTAATTAATGTAAGCCCAGACTATAAGCGTACGATTTACGGCGCACAAATCAGCATAGAGGAGAATTCACAGTCTCTTACGGCCTTGGGTCTCCATGTGGTTGATAAGTCTACCGATAAGGTTAGTATAACAGTAACAGGCCCCAGAAATGTAATAGGCAGGCTGACAGGTTCGAGCTTCAGCGTTACTCCGGTAATTAGTATGATTTCTAAGGCCGGCAGTTATGAACTTAAGCTGAATGCTGTTCTGAAATCGCCGGATAACAGAGTGAGGATAACTAAAATCAGCCCCGCATATGTAACAGTAAAGTTTGATACGATGCAGGTAAAAAATCTGCCTGTCAATGTCCAAGTTGAAGACAACAAAGTCCCCGATGGATATATCATGCAGACTGCAGAATCTAACCCAAAAACAATTACCATTTCAGGCCCCACAAGCGAGCTGTCGCAAGTTGCCAAAGCACAAGCAAAGGTTAAAATAGGCGATAACACCAAAGAAACCACAGTGATTAACAGCAAGATAATCTTGCTTGACAGTGGGGGCAATGAGCTAAATTTGGAGCACATTCAGATGAGCCAGTCATCTGTGCAGATTACTGTGCCGATACTAAAGACAAAACAATTGCCGTTAAAAGTTAGTTTTACAAATATACCAGAAGGATTTGATACGAATAATATCATGTATGAGGTAACGCCCAGCTCAATTGATGTAGCTGGAAACGCTGACAAAATTGACGCTATTAATGAAATAAATATGGGCAGCATTAACTTTGAGGAACTTGACATTACATCAACCAAAATGATGAATATTCCGAATATTGAAGGAATAATGAATATAGAGAACGTGGAGACGGCATATGTAAAGGTGATGCTCAAGAATACGTCTACAAAAATGATGAGCACAAGTAATTTTACAGTTGTCGGGCAGCCTGCCGGTTACAGGGTAACAGTTAAGACGAAACAGATTAAAAATATTAAGCTTTTCGGGCCGTCCTCCGATATAGACAACGTGACTACAATAAACGCAATTATTAATTTGTCCAATGTTCAAAACGGTACAGGGCAGTATGAGGTTCCTGTAACCTTTAAAGTACCCGGCAGGTCGGGCTATTGGGTAACCGGTTCTTACAGCGCTGTTGTAAGTATAAGAAAATAATGATGATTGAATTTTCTCCCAGAAAAGGAAGATTAAATGGCTATTATAGTTAGTAATATAAGAGCAGGACTTTCGAAGAATGAAGACGACGTAATAGACATAGCGCTTTCCAAAATAAAAAGAAGCCGCGGTGAAGCGGTCAACGCGTATATAATAAAAAAGTCAGTTGACGCAAGGCACAAGGATATCAGCATTGTGTATTCAGTTGGTATTGAACTTGTGCATGAGGCAGACGAAAGAGCCGCTGTAGCCGCTGCGAATGACAAAGACGTCAGGTATCGTGCCAAGACGGAATACAGTCTAAAAGTAGGTACGGAAAGGCTGTCTGCCCGTCCTATAGTTGTTGGTTTCGGCCCCGCGGGTATGTTCGCGGGGCTGCTTCTCGCCCAATACGGTTACCGTCCGCTTATTATCGAGCGAGGCGCTCCGGTTGAGGAAAGGGTTGCCGCTGTCGAACGGTTTTGGAGCGGCGGAGCATTTGATGCACACACAAACGTGCAATTCGGCGAGGGTGGAGCCGGCACATTCTCGGACGGAAAGCTGACGACGAGAATATCCGACCCTCGGTGCGACATGGTCATAGATGAATTTGTCAAAAACGGCGCGCCCCAAATAATAAAGCAGGCGGCCAAGCCCCATATCGGGACAGATAACTTAAGAACGGTTGTTAAAAATATCCGCAATAAAATTATCAGCCTCGGCGGAGAAGTCAGATTTAACAGCAAGCTGACGGATATAGAGATAAACGGCGGGAAAGTAAGTTCGGTATTTATAGACGGTGAGAGAACGGAGGCCGGTGCTGTTATATTGGCTCTGGGCCACAGCGCCCGCGATACTTTCAGCATGCTGCTCCAAAAAGGCATATCAATCGTGCCAAAACCCTTCTCGGTAGGGGTAAGAATCGAACATCTTCAAAAGGAGATTGACAAAGCACTTTACGGTGAATTTGCCGGCCATCCGGCTTTACCGAAAGGGGAATATCAACTGTCGCTGAGAAAAGGCGAGAGAGCGGTTTATACTTTCTGTATGTGCCCGGGCGGCCTGGTGGTGGCGGCGGCGTCACAGGAGGGCGGAGTCGTCACTAACGGCATGAGTTATTATAAGCGTGACGGGGCCAATGCTAACGCTGCCCTTGCCGTTTCGGTATCGCCAAAAGACTTTGGGCAGAACCCTGTCGATGGAATAAACTTTCAGGAAAGGCTTGAAAGGGCAGCTTTCGCCGCCGGCGGCGGAGGTTTTCGCGCCCCGTGCCAGACAGTCGGTGATTTTTTGGCGGGGACCAATACCGCTCATTTTGGGCGGGTCGTGCCGACTTATTCTGTCGGGGTAAATCCATATAACCTTGAAAAGTTGTTCCCAAAATATATAACTGAAATGTTGAGGTGTGGTATCCGGGCCTTTGACAAAAAGCTTCGCGGCTTTGCGGCGTCCGATTCAGTTCTGACAGGCGTGGAAACGCGCACGTCGTCTCCTGTCAGAATCCTGCGCGACAATGAAACCTTTGAAGCCCTCGGGGTGAGCGGGCTATACCCCGCCGGCGAGGGTGCCGGATATGCTGGCGGCATTGTCAGCGCGGCGGTAGACGGGCTCAGAACCGCCGAATCAATCATAAAAAAATATGCCCCCATCGACTGAAAATAAAAAAGATAGACTGCCTCCCAAAAACAAGTTGTGGAGGCAGTTTTTTTGCAGAAAAATTTATCAGAAAACTGTAATTGTCAGGATAGGCAACGCCTTTCGGCGATAAATAAAAAAGCCGCATTTTGGTGCGGCTTTTTATGTTGGATTTATGAATGAAACATATTTATGTAGTAAACAATATAAAAACTGAAAATTGTCGAAAGGTGTTATTATGCGTATATTTAATCAAGCAATTTTTATGGGTGAGGGGCATATAGCCCCGTATTTTGAGGGCTGGTATTTCCGCATGGTTTCAGGCAATGGGCGGTCTATATCCGTCATACCCGGGATTTCTTTATGCAAAAATGATTCCCACTGCTTTGTTCAGTTGCTTGACTCAAACGGGCTTATCATTTATAAAAGATACCCGCTCTCGGATTTTGAATACTCAAGGGATAGGTTTCTTATAAAAATAGGCGAAAATTCATTCTCCGATGAGGGTTTGAGAATAAATATCAAAGGCGAGGATTCGGCCTTCGGCAGAGTAGTGTTTAATGACAGGGTACGTTATCCAAAGAGTATCTGGAGCCCCGGAATAATGGGGCCGCTGTCCTATTTCCCAATGCTCGAATGCCGCCATGAGGTAATCTGTGTGAAAAGCAAAGTTTGCGGCGGATTGGCTTTAAACGGCGAGGATATTGATTTAAGCGGCGGAAGCGGGTATATAGAAAAGGATTGGGGTGTTTCTTTCACAGAAAAATATCTTTGGACGCAATCATCGGGCTTCTTAAACCACGACGCGTCGTTTATGCTCGCTGCTGCAATTGTACCGCTAATGGGGAAAAAGATAAACGGGCTTATTGCTTACCTTTATGAAAACAACAGGTTTCACACCTTTACCACCTATGGCTGCGCGCGTGTCCATTCAATGAAATATTGCGGTGATGCGTTGGAAATCGTCGTAAGATCACCGCGGCAGGAACTGACCGTCAGTATTTTAAGGGGAGCAGATTCGCCGCTCAAGGCGCCGTTGGCAGGCGATATGAAAAGGGTAATAACCGAAAGCTGCGATGACACCATAAAGGTGGAACTGCGCGATAAAAACCGCACTATTTTCAGCGATACGGCAACGGAGTCGGCGACAGAAATTTGCGGGGATATGATAGTTTTGCATTAAAATTAGACAGAAATGGAATTAAAAAAATGTTGACATGAGTCGGATAAAATAGTATTATTATACACTGTAATGCTAGAATGTTAAGTAATTATCAAGTATAAAGCAGAACAACTAAAATGGGGTATATATGCTTTTATATAGATTTGATACACAGCTATTGATTGAAGGAAACGGTCTTTCTGAAGATGAAATATACGAAAATATTGTGAAAAACATTGAAGGTGATTGCTTACTCGTCGTTGGCGATGAGAAACTGATTAAAATTCATTTTCACACCAACGAACCTTGGAAAGTGCTTGAGTATTGTGCTTCATTGGGCGATATCCATGATATTGTTATAGAAAATATGGAACGTCAGGCTAATGGTTTTTAAGGCACTTTAATACAGCTTTAATATAAATACCATACATTAAAAAAAGCAAAAACGAAAGGAAGACAAAAGTGAGCAAAGAAATATTTCATGCTGGTGAAAAAGTAAAGCATCCTAAGTTTGGTCAAGGATTCATTCGCATATTGAAACCATTCGAGAAGAGTTTTGTTGAGTTTATCGGAGATAATGGTTCTCATTGTGAATGGGTTAAGAATACTGAGCTTGTAAAAGCAAATTAAAAATAAAAGATGCTGAAAACACGCCCGGTTTACTACCGGGCGTGTTTTGTTTTGCTCAATTCAGAACAAACACTTGAAAACGCTGATTTAATTGCAGCTTAATATGGAAAAATTTTTGTATATGCAGCGCCTTAGTCGGTAACCATAAATCAGAACCTCTCTTTCATGAGAGCGGTTAAGTACATTTTTTCAGAATACAGGGGTGGTCGTATGAAATTTCTAAAACATCTGTGGCGGCTGCTGGTTTTATGGATTTTGCTCGGAATGGGTTATACGACACTGGAATTGCTGTTCAGGGGCGTGACATATGTTCAGATGTTATGGATAGGAGGATTGGTCGGCGTCCTTGTCGGGCTATTGAACGAACATCCTGCGTATTATAACAGGCTGATGTGGCAGCAGTGTCTGCTCGGTACGATTATCACCGATGTAATCGAATTCATTTCCGGCTATGTGCTCAATATAGTCCTTCACCGCAACATTTGGGACTATAGTTCTATGCCATACAATTTTCACGGACAAATCTGCCTTTTTATGACAATAGCGTGGTTTTTCCTTATGTCGTTTGCGATATATGCCGACGATTGGCTGCGGTATAAGCTGTTTGATGAGGAAAAGCCGGAGGGAAATGTTTTGTATAACTATAAAAGGCTGTTTACCGGAAAATGATGAGAAGTAAATGCTATATCTTACAATTGCCCCGGAGCAAACAATATATTGTGTATTTTTATGCCCAATGATATAATAGATGTGGGCTTTTTTTTTATAAAGAATATAGCATACATAAAATAACGGTAAAACAATGAAAACACATCAGGAGGTTCCCATATGCTTGTCAGCGAAATAAGGGATATTTTGGACGCGGAAATTATTACTGGGGCGGATAAGCTCGATACAGAAGTAAAATCGGCTTGTGGAAGCGATATGATGAGCGATGTTCTTGCCTTTGTCAAAGACCAGTCAGTTTTGCTCACAGGTCTTGTAAATCCACAGGTAGTCCGCACAGCAGAAATGATGGATATGCGCTGTATAATATTTGTAAGGGGGAAGAGACCTGACAGTTCTGTTATATCGTTGGCGAACGAACGCGGCATTATTTTGTTGTGTACCAAACACAGAATGTTCGTCGCCTGCGGCCTTTTATACTCTCATGGACTGCGAGGGGGAACAGTGAAGGAATGACGGGGAAAGAATTAAATTCTGACGAGATGCGTCTTTTTTATAATGTGCCCGGAGATGATTTCACGCATGCAGGCGAGGCTTCAGGCAACGTTAAAATGGTACTCAAGCAGCTGGGATTTGACCCTGATGTTATAAGACGGACCACGATATCGATGTATGAAGGCGAAATAAATATGGTAATTCATGCCGGCGGTGGAGAGGCGTCTGTAATCATAACGCCTAAAAGGATAGACATAACGCTCACTGATCATGGGCCCGGCATTCCCGATGTTGAGCTTGCTATGAAGGAAGGCTATTCGACCGCGCCCGACAAAATAAGAGCACTGGGATTTGGCGCAGGTATGGGACTTCCCAATATGAAAAAATATAGCGATGAGCTTGAAATTGAGACAGAAGTTGGAAAAGGCACAACGGTGCATATGGCGGTAGTCGTAAAGAACTGAACTGATAGCTCATAGTAGATAGGGAGGTGGAATTATGAGTGATTTCTATCATTCGGTGACACTCGACAGTTCCCGCTGCAAAGGCTGCATAAACTGTATTAAACGCTGCCCGACGGAAGCTATCAGAGTCAGAAACGGCAAGGCTTCTATTATTCCAGAACGCTGTATTGACTGCGGCGAATGTATAAGAGTTTGCCCTCAGCACGCGAAAAAGGCGGTTTTCGATTCACTTGACTGCTTAAAAGAGTTCAAGTGGAAAGTTGCGTTGCCCGCCCCGTCGTTATATGGCCAGTTTAACAATCTTGATAATATAGATAAAGTTTTGACGGCGTTTAAAAGAATTGGTTTCGACGATGTGTTCGAAGTGAGTTCCGCTGCGGAAATCGTATCGGATTGCACGCGAAAGCTAATGAGCACAGGCAAACTTCCAAGGCCGGTCATCAGCTCGGCCTGCCCGGCTGTTACAAGGCTTATACGAGTGCGTTTCCCGAACCTCTGCCAAAATGTCCTTCCGGTGCTTGCGCCGGTCGAGGTAGCTGCTATGATGGCAAGGCGTGAAGCTGTAAAAAAGACCGGCTTGAAGGCAAATGAAATCGGGATTTTTTTCATCTCGCCTTGTCCGGCAAAGGTTACATACGTCCGCACTCCTCTCGGCACAAGAAAATCTGAAATCAATTATGTGCTGGCGATTAGCGATATCTATCCTAAAATTGCCGGAATAATAAAACACATGGACGACCCCGAGCCGCTGTCCCATTCCGGTATTATCGGAGTTGGATGGGCAGGTTCGGGCGGCGAAGCATCTGCGCTTTTAAAAGAACAGTATCTTGCCGCTGACGGAATAGAAAATGTCATCCAAGTTCTTGAAGAAGTCGAGGATGAGAAGCTCAGCGAAGTAGATTTTATTGAGCTTAACGCGTGCAGCGGCGGGTGTGTCGGCGGTGTGCTTACCGTTGAAAATCCCTATATCGCTAAAGCAAGGCTTCAGCGTCTCAGAAAATACTTGCCTGTCTCCCGCAATCATGTGGACGGGGAAGTGCCTGCTTCCGTAATGTGGACGCTCCCGCTCGAATATATTCCGGTGTTGAAGCTCGATAACGACGTTTCCGTGGCAATGAAAAAACTCATGGCTATTGATACACTTCTGAAGGAAATGCCCGGGCTTGACTGCGGTTCCTGCGGAGCCCCATCATGCCGCGCTTTCTGCGAGGATGTAATACGCGGAATGGCAGACAAGGGCGACTGCATATTCAAGCTGCGTGAGCGGATAAATAAGCTTGTCGACGAGCTTTCGCTGCTTGAGGGGTATCTGCCCCCGCCGTTCAGAAAACCAGACCAACCTGAAGGCGAACAGAAATAACGGCATTATTTTAACCATATTAATCTTAATAACGGCGAGGTAGATTAGTCAATGAGTGATAAAAAGATAACTGTTTCGGAACTCGCGGAGCACTGCGGTTTTGAAATATTACAGGGAGGCGCTTCTCTGAAAAAAGAAGTTACCGGTGGTTACTGCGGTGACCTTTTAAGCTGGGTCATGGGACGTGCTGCTTCCGGTAGCGCATGGATTACGGTAATGGGAAACGAAAATGCCGTCGCAGTGGCAGTTTTAACCGAGGTTGCCTGCATTATACTCGCACAGGGAGCTGAGATTGACGAAAAAGCGCTTTTGCGTGCAAAGGAAAACGATGTAGCAATACTGAAAAGCGGAGAAGGCGCTTTTGAAACGGCTTTGAAAGTCGGAGAGGCACTCAGAAATGATACGTGATAACCGAATCTATTATGATTTCCACCTCCATTCATGCCTTTCGCCGTGCGGCGACAAGGATATGACACCGAATAACATTGTAAATATGGCAAAACTAAAAGGACTCGGCGCAATAGCTTTGACTGACCACAACACCTGCGGCAACTGTGAAGCAACGATGAAGGTCGGCGAAAGGACAGGTCTTACGGTTTTGCCTGGAATGGAGCTTTGCACAAGTGAGGATATTCATGTCGTATGCCTGTTCAAAACGCTTGATGGAGCGCTCCAATTTGAAAAAGAAGTGAAAAAGACACTGCCCAAAATAAAAAACCGGCCTGAAATCTTCGGTGAGCAGTTGATTCTCGATGATATGGACAATACGATAGGTCAAGAGGAAACGCTGCTTATAAACGCCAGTGGAATAAGCGTTGACAGTGCTCTTGACTTAGCCAGACAGTTTGGGGGAACCGCTTTTCCAGCTCACGCAGACAAGATTGCCAACGGCATAATCGGCATACTGGGTGCGATACCGCCGGAGGCAGGTTTTAAAACAGTGGAGCTTTCGCTGAACTGCGATAAGGACAGTTTCTTGAAATCGAACCCTTATCTTCGGAATTTTCGCATTCTCCGTGATTCGGACGCCCACTATCTTTGGGACATCAGTGAAAGTAAATACTTTCTTCAGAATGTTTGCAATGACAGAACGAGCATCATTGATTTCATTGACAAAAACAATGATTAAATTTTTAACAAATAAGGCACAAATTTATATGGTTTTTATTATTGCTTTATGATATAATACTTTAAGTCGGTGTGCATTTATTTGATAAAATTTTAACATTTACCTTGAGGGAGGACGAAGTAATGCAAAAACGCAAAACGACCGTGCCTTTCAAGGGCACGAAGGAGCAGGAGGAGCGTCTTTACAAGGTTATTGAAGAGTTAAAGAACGAAAAAGGCGCGCTCATGCCGATTCTTCAGAAAGCTCAAGAAATCTATGGCTATCTTCCGATTGAGGTTCAAGAGATAATTGCGGAAAGCTTGGATATTCCCCTTGAAGAAGTCTATGGAGTTGCCAGTTTTTACGCGCAGTTTACATTGAATCCGAAAGGGAAATATAGTATTTCTGTCTGCCTCGGAACAGCCTGCTATGTAAAAGGCTCACAGCAGGTGCTCAACCGCATCAGTGAGAAGTTACATATCCAGCCGGGCGAGGTTACACCAGACGGAAAGTTTTCGCTTGACGCAACCCGCTGCATTGGTGCATGCGGACTTGCTCCGGTTATGATGATAAACGACGATGTCTACGGAAGACTGGTTCCGGATGATGTCGATAAGATACTTGAGAAATACAACTAATTGCGCATATGCAGGAAATATCGCTGAATATTATTGATCTCGCGCAAAATTCTATTGCGGCAAAGGCGGATCTTATTGAGATTTCAGTTGAAGAGTCGCATAAAGACGATACCTTAACTGTGACAATTGTTGATAACGGCAGCGGAATGTCACAAGAGCAGCTTAAATCGGTAACAGATCCGTTTTATACGACGCGGACAACGCGTAAGGTAGGTCTTGGAGTGCCGTTTTTTAAGATGGCGGCAGAAATGTCCGGCGGTAGTTTTGAAATCAGTTCAGAGCCGGGAAAAGGAACCCGGATATGCGGTGTTTTCGGGCTTTCACACATTGACCGCATGCCGCTCGGAGACATCAATGAGACAATATCAATGCTGATTTACTGCAACCCGGATATAGATTTTGTTTACAAAAGGCGCCGTGATGAAAAGAGTTTTACCCTTGATACTCGTGAACTAAGGAAAGTATTGCAGGGTGTGGCACTAAATACAAACGAAGTAATCCTTTGGATAAAGGATTTTTTGCGCGAAGGTGAAGCTGAGATTCAGTGAGTCGGTTAATTTTTATACGGAAAGGAAGATTGAGCAGTGAAAACTCTTGCTGAGCTTGAGGAAATCAGAAAAAAGATGCAAAGCAAAGTCAACATAAGAGAACACGGCTCTAACGTTACCCGCATAGTGGTCGGCATGGCAACATGCGGTATCGCTGCCGGAGCTCGTCCTGTTCTTAATAAGATTGCCGAGGAAGTCGCAAAAAGAAACCTTAAGGATGTTATTGTTACTCAGACAGGCTGCATCGGCATCTGCCAGTATGAGCCTGTAGTTGAAGTTTATGTACCTGGACAAGAGAAGGTCACATATGTCAAAATGACGCCCGAGAAAGCAGTTAGAATGGTTAACGATCATATTGTCAACGGCAACGTAGTTTATGAATACACAATCGGCGCGGTCGCAAAATAAGGAGGTTAAGATAATATGATACGCTCACATGTCCTTGTCTGCGGCGGTACCGGATGTACATCTTCTGGCAGCGAGCAGATAATAAAAACATTTGAAAGTGAAATAGAAAAAAACGGGCTTTCCGATGAAGTAAAGGTTGTAAGAACCGGTTGCTTCGGATTATGTGAATTAGGCCCGGTTGTTATCGTTTATCCTGAAGGTGCATTTTACAGCAGGGTAACAACAGAAGACGTCAGCGAAATTGTTTCAGAACATTTGCTGAAAGGCCGTATTGTCAAGAGACTTCTCTATCATGAGACAATCGATGAAGGCAATAAAGTCAAATCCCTCAACGAGACTCCGTTTTACAAAAAGCAGATGCGCCGCGCGCTTCGCAACTGCGGTGTAATCAACCCTGAAGATATTGACGAATACATAGCGAGGGACGGATACAAGGCGCTCGGAAAAGTGCTCACCGAGATGACTCCGGAAGAGGTTATCGACGTAGTTCTGAAATCCGGTCTCCGCGGACGCGGCGGTGCTGGTTTCCCGACTGGCCGCAAATGGCAGCTTGCCCGCATGAATGACGCAGATCAGAAATATGTTTGCTGCAATGCTGACGAAGGCGACCCGGGTGCATTTATGGACCGTTCAGTTCTCGAAGGCGACCCGCACTCTGTTCTTGAAGCTATGGCGATCGCTGGTTATGCAATCGGCGCAAATCAGGGTTACATCTATGTCCGTGCTGAGTACCCGATTGCTATTAAGAGACTGAGCATAGCTATCGAGCAGGCACATGAATATGGACTGCTTGGCAAGAACATATTCAACACCGGTTTTGATTTTGATATTGGCCTTAGACTCGGCGCAGGCGCTTTTGTCTGCGGTGAAGAGACAGCCCTTATGACTTCAATTGAAGGTCACCGCGGCGAACCGCATCCACGTCCTCCCTTCCCGGCTGTCAAAGGACTGTTCGGCAAGCCGACAATCCTCAACAACGTCGAGACCTATGCTAACATCCCGCAGATTATTCTCAATGGTCCAGAATGGTTCGCTTCTGTCGGTACAGAAAAATCAAAGGGCACAAAGGTTTTTGCTCTCGGTGGTAAGATTAAGCATACGGGACTTGTTGAAATCCCGATGGGTACAACTTTGCGTGAAATCGTAGAAGAAATAGGCGGCGGCGTTCCGAACGGCAAGAAGTTCAAGGCTGCTCAGACAGGCGGTCCTTCCGGCGGATGCATTCCTGCTTCACTCATAGATACACCAATTGATTACGACCAGCTTATTTCTATCGGTTCAATGATGGGTTCAGGTGGACTTATCGTTATGGACGAGGACACCTGCATGGTCGATATCGCGAAGTTCTTCCTTGAATTCACGGTTGATGAGTCTTGTGGTAAGTGCACACCTTGCCGTATCGGTACAAGGCGTCTCCTCGAAATGCTTAACAAGATAACTTCCGGTAAGGGTGAGCCTGGAGACATCGAAAAGCTCGAAGAGCTCTGCCATTACATTAAAGATAACGCACTCTGCGGACTTGGACAGACAGCTCCTAACCCGGTGCTTTCTACTCTGAGATATTTCCGCGACGAGTACGAGGCTCATGTTAATGAGAAAAAGTGCCCGGCGGGAGTCTGCAAGGATCTCCTTTCCTATGTAATCGATCCTGATAAGTGCAAAGGCTGCACACTTTGCGCACGCAACTGTCCGGCTGGTGCTATTACCGGCACTGTCAAGAAACCTCATGTCATTGACAAATCTAAATGTATAAAATGCGGTGTCTGCCAGCAGAAATGTAAATTTGGCGCCGTTCTCAAGAAATAAGAAGGAGAGTGCTGTTCTATGTCTAATGATATGGTTAATATACAAATTAACGGCATGCCTCTTTCCGTGCCGAAGGGCTCAACTATACTCGAGGCGGCGCGGCAGGCAGGCATTAAAATACCGACACTTTGTTACCTCAAGGATATAAATGAAATCGGCGCCTGCAGAATGTGCGTCGTCGAAGTAAAGAATGCGAGATCACTCGTAGCGGCCTGCGTTTACCCAGTTAACGAGGGTATGGAAATATTCACAAACACTGAAAGGGTACGCAAATCCCGCAAATTAACCCTTGAACTCATTCTTTCAACACACAAACGCGAGTGCCTTTCCTGCGTACGCAGCGGAGATTGCGAGCTTCAGAGGCTTTGCCGTGAATTAGGCGTTGATGACGCTGAATATTTCAAAGGCGATATGCCAGTTTCTGCAGTTGACGATTCAACAGGCGTTATTGTCCGCGACAATTCCAAGTGTGTACTTTGCCGCCGTTGTTCTGCTGCATGCTCAAAGCTGCAGGCTGTCGGTGTAATCGGCGCTAACGACCGCGGTTTTGATACACATATCGGCTGCGTTATGGACCGTGAGCTCAAGGATGTTCCTTGCGTATCATGCGGCCAGTGCATAGTGGCCTGCCCGACAGGCGCTTTGCATGAAAAGGACGATACAGATAAGGTTTGGGCAGCTCTTGCTGATCCGACAAAGCATGTTGTTGTCAACACTGCTCCTTCTGTCCGTGTAACCCTCGGTGAATGCTTCGGCATGCCGATCGGTACAAACGTAAAGGGCAAGATGGTTGCGGCTCTCCGCAGGCTCGGTTTTGATAAGGTATTCGATACCGACTTTTCTGCTGACCTCACAATCGTTGAGGAAGCTAACGAGCTCGTTGAGCGCATTAAAAACGGCGGAAAGATGCCGATGATTACGTCCTGCTCACCTGGATGGATAAAGTTCTGCGAGTATTATTATCCAGAATTTATAGACAACCTTTCAACCTGCAAATCACCTCAACAGATGTTCGGTGCAGTAGCTAAGACATGGTATGCGCAGAAGATGGGCATTGACCCGAAGGATATCTTCGTTGTATCCATCATGCCTTGCACTGCAAAGAAGTTTGAGGCGCGCAGAGAGAATCAGGCAGCTTCAGGCTATCCTGATATCGATGTTGCTCTTACAACACGTGAGCTTGCCCGCATGATCGAGCGTGCTGGACTTGACTTTGCTTCTCTTCCGGATGAGGAATTCGATTCGCCGCTTGGCGATTCAACTGGCGCAGGTGCTATTTTCGGTGCAACCGGAGGCGTTATGGAAGCTGCCCTCCGTACAGCGGCCGAAACCCTCACAGGAAAACCGCTTGAAAAAGTCGAATTCAATGAAGTTCGCGGCACTGAGGGCATTAAAGAGGCAACATACAAGATTGGTGACCTTGAACTTAAAGTTGCGGTCACAAGCGGACTTGCAAACGCGAAACGTCTCCTCGACAGCGTCAAGGCGGGCGAGAAGAAATATGACTTCATCGAAGTCATGGCTTGCCCGGGCGACTGCGTAAACGGCGGCGGTCAACCGACTCAACCTGCAAGTGTACGCAACACCGTTGACCTTAAGGCTATCCGCGGCGCTGCACTTTACGCTGAGGACGAAAACCTGCCTCTCAGAAAGTCACATGAGAATCCCACTATCAAGGCTCTCTATGCCGAGTATCTTGGGGAGCCGGGAAGCCATAAGGCTCATGAAGTCCTTCACACTTCTTATGTCGCAAGGAAAAAATACTAATTATTTTAAAAGCAATAAAGCCGCGAACAGTTAAAAAGCTGTTCGCGGTTTGCTTTTTGACTAAAAATATTCTGATTTTAATGATAAAGTGGTTAAAAACTATTATTTTAAAATGAAAATTCCAGCGGTAAAATAGTATTTGCAAATTTGATTGCTCAACTTTATAAGTCAACATATTTCGACGGTATGTTTGTTTGGAGGATATTTTAGTTTTGGAAATTACAGGCTCAAAGAAATGGTTGATTCTCGTAATCACATCAATATCAACATTTATGGCAACACTTGATTCAAGCATTGTAAACATCGCTCTTCCGGTAATTTCAAAAGATTTAAAGGTTTCAATCAGCCAGATTCAATGGGTGGTTACAAGTTACCTGCTGACGATATCGATGCTTTTGCTCGTTTGGGGTAAATTGTCCGACCTCTACGGCAAGAAAAAGATATTTTCATCAGGTTTTATAATTTTTGCACTGGGCTCGGGCATGTGCGGATTGTCGCATACGCTTGAGTTTCTCGTAATATCAAGAATTGTGCAGGCCATTGGTGCTTCCGCCATGATGTCACTGAGTCAGGGCATTGTAACCGGTACTTTCCCGCCGGAGGAGCGAGGCAAAGCGCTCGGATTTGTAGGGGCCATGGTTGCGCTCGGCAATATGACCGGCCCGAGTCTCGGCGGAATACTGCTCCACTTTTTCAACTGGCAGGCTATATTCTTCATTAACGTGCCTATCGGCATTATCGGGCTGATAGCGTCGGCTATTGTTATACCTGAAATATTTGAAGTGCAAGATGTAAAATATTTTGACTTAAAGGGCACGTTGCTTTTCAGTTTTGGGGTGCTTGTACTGTTCCTGGGGCTTTTGTTTGTCCAGCAGGGAACAATTCCGACAATATATTTAATACCGGCCATAATTATTGCAGCGGCTGCATTTATTCTTTTTGTTTTTGTTGAGAAGAAGAGTATAAACCCGCTGATTGACCCTGAGCTTTTTAAAATCCACGAGTTTTCTTACGGGCTTGTAGCGGCATATCTGTCATTTATCGCGCTGATTTCGGTGCTATTTTTCATGCCGTTTTATTTGGAGAATCTTCTGAAACTCAGCGCTTTGCATGCGAGCATTATTATCTCTGTTTATCCGTTGACGACTGCGATTGTGGCGCCTATAAGCGGATGGCTGTCCGACAAGCTTACTTACAGGCCGCTCACAATTACCGGAATGGCGGCGGCAACAGTATCTTTGCTTCTGCTTTCGACGCTTCACCGAAATTCGCCTATCTGGGAAATTTTATTGCTTCTCTGCCTGCTCGGTTTCGGTATAGCGACTTTTCAGTCGCCGAATAACAGCAGCGTAATGGGGAGCGTTCAGCGTGACCAGCTTGGTATAGCAGGCGGTATAAACGCGCTTTTTAGGAATCTCGGATTGGTGTCCGGAGCAGCTTTTTCTGTTTTAATCTATTCATTTTCGACTAAATCGAGCATAAATTCGCTTTCAGGCGGGAAGTTTAACCCCAGTTCCTTCATCAAAGGATTTTCTTATATAATGCTTTTTGACGCTGTATGCACGTTCATAGCCATGCTAATAAGCGTTAGACGGACAGTAAAAACAGCAAAAGAGGAAATTCAGAAATAATTTGGATAAAAACCTGCCAAATAGCCCCATATATCATGAGCCTCTATTATAGAAGATAAAATATATTCAAGCCATAAATTACAAGATTTAAAGTTGAAGAATCTGGGCAACATATAGTTGAAATCTTTATAATGGAGGCTATGAAAGTGAACAAAACTCTTGCAACCTTTTCGAAAGGTGTAGCTGCAGGTATAGCTGTCGGTACTGCTGTTGGTATGATTGCCCGTCCTATGGATGTGCGCAAACGTGCCCGCATGAAGAAGAATGCAGCAAAAACTATCCGTGCAATAGGTGAAGTTTTTTCAGACGTACAAAATATTATTAGATAAATGTTCATATAAAGCAACTGCACCCGGGATCTTATTGGGTGCAGTTTTGTATTCTTTCCCGTTTATACATAAAACTGTGTGTCAAAACTCTTTGTGATTTACATTTTAGAGCCGAGTTACTTCTGGATTGTTTACAAAAGGGTAATTGAATTTTAACTAATTATGGTTTAATATAAAAGACAGGCTGTTTATGTAAACAGCCTGACTAAAGTAATATGGATCGAGGTAAAATTGAGATTAAAGCTTATTGCCTGCAAAGTTATATGCAGGGAAATATCAGGACTAATTGCTAAAAGTGAAAATTATATAGATGTTACGTTCATAAGGCAGGGGTATCATAACGAGCCGGCAAAACTAAATGAAATAATAAAACGCGAAATCGACCGCATTGATAAACGGATTGACACACATTCATGCAATGCTCAAGGGATGGATTTTGACGCGATTCTTTTGGGTTTTGGGCTATGCTCAAACGGCCTTGTCGGTATTTCATCAGAGAGGTATCAAATCGTGGTACCTCGTGCGCATGACTGCGTGACGCTGCTTCTCGGTTCTGCGAAAGAGTACAGGAGAATATTTGACGAATGCAGCGGCGGCGTCTATTGGTATTCCCCTGGGTGGATAGAAAACTGTCCTATGCCGTGCGAAAAAACGTCACAGATGAAGTACGAGATGTATAAGGAAAAGTACGGCGTCGACAACGCACAGTTTTTAATCCACAGCGAGGAATTGAACCTTCGGAATTACAAGCGTGCCGCATATATTGACACTGGTTTCAAGCGGGATGAATATGCCCAATTTACAAAGGAGGCCGCAGATTATTTCGGCTGGGAGTATAAAGAGTACCGCGGTGATTTATCCTTGCTTTCAGATTTAATAAACGGGAACTGGGACAATGACAGATTCCTTATTGTGCCCAAAGGTACACATATTGCCCAAAGCTATGATGAAAAAATAATAAGGGCAGAAAAGGGCGCTACAATCAATTAGTGAAAAGGGGAATTCGTTTGAACCGCCTCATCTCTTCTATAAATAAGAATAAAACAGGCATGCTGATAATGGTTTTTTCTGCGCTCGCGTCTGCGTTTGGTCAGTATTTCTGGAAGCTTGCCGGAACAAATAATCTGCTCCTGCTGCTTGTCGGGTTTGCTTTGTACGGTATAGGCGCGTTGTGTATGATTACAGCGTTTAGATTCGGCAGTTTTTCGGTTTTGCACCCAATGCAGACTTTAGGGTATGTTTTTGCACTGTTTATAGGATTATTTTTTTTGAATGAAGCTTTAACGCCGCAGAAGGCCATAGGTGTGCTGTTTATTCTTTTCGGCGTAGCAATGATAGGTGTCGGCGATGAATAAGATATTTCTGATAGCAGTTATTATATTTATGACAATGCTTGGGGCTTTGGGCGGATTTTTCTTTAAGCGAAGCAGCGCGGGAGGTTCCATCCTTTCGATTATTAAGAATAAGGAGCTTTATATCGGCGGAATAATCTATATCGCTTCTGCACTGTTAAATATATGGGTCTTAAAGTACATGCAGTATTCAGTCGTACTGCCGATGACAGCGATAACATATATCTGGACAATGATTATCTCAAGGATTGTCCTGAAAGAAAAGATAACGGTGAAAAAGGCGTTCGGTGTAGCGTCGATTATAGTTGGAGCAGTATTTTTAAGTATGTAGTTGCCGGTCAGCAGTCTCTGTTTTGAGACTGCTTTTTTATGCTGTCAGCGGCAAATTTCTATTCTACGCCCAGTACCCTGTGCATACTAAAAAAGTGTTCTGGACCCTGCGCTTTAAAATAACAAAGGATAAGGCTATTTTTTACAAAAAATAAAAGCAAACTATATCAGATAAATAACATAAAGTGTAAAAAATTGTTGACATAGAGAGAATAATACATTATAATGTAATAAATATAACAAGGTTAATTTACTAAATAATATAAAATTAATATTCAACGCTTCTTTTATAGCTTTTATAACGCTTCACTCACCTTAAGCCAATGACAGTTAGAAGAGGTGTTTTGACATGAAAAGAGTCAGAATTATATCGACAATTTTGGCACTGACTTTAATTTTAGGTGTAACAGCCGCTGGATGCACCAAGGCGAGTACAAGCAAAAAGACAAGGCAGCTTGTAATTGCGAATTGGAAAGGGTACGGTTCAGACACGCCCTATGCAATCAACACGTTCGAGAAGGCGAATAACTGCAAAATCGTACATCAGTATTACGATTCCGAAGACGGGCTTTTGAATATGCTCAAACAGGGCGGCATCGGCAAAATCGACGTTATGCTCCCTAATCTCGGTTATATGCAGCGTGTTATAAAGCAAAATTTGGCAGAGCCAATCGATTTATCGAAACTTAAAAATTACAATGATATTATAGAAGATTTAAGAAATCAAAAGGATTTAAGGGACTCAAACGGCAAAGTTTACGGTATTCCGTGGGTATGGGGTACTACCTCAATCGGATATAATCCGGACAAGATTAAGGAAAAGCCTACAAGCATTGCGGTTTTGTGGGATCCAAAATACAAGGGACAAATTGCGTTTAATGATGATTATACCTGTGCAGTGCTTTCTGCTGCGTTGTACCTTAAAGAAAAGGATCCATACAATCCAAACCTCGACAAAGTCAAAGAGGTGCTTATCAAGGCAAAACAGAACAGCAAGCTGCTCTGGTCGAGCTATGATGATTTTTCAAAGGCATATACCTCAGGCTCGGTTATACTTGGCAACGTATGGTCCGGCGCAGCCACAGAGCTTAAAGCCGAAGGCCAAAAGATTGAATACATATATCCTGAAGAGGGTACTGTCGCTTGGCTGGATACCTGGTGCATAGCTAAAAATGCGCCCAACAAGGATCTGGCGTATAAATGGATAGATTTTATGACGTCAACTGAATTCCAGAAGAAGTTCACATCAAATCCAAAGGACCAGCCTCCTATTCCGGCAAACAAAAAGGTGTTCGATTCAATGACCGATGAACAGAAAAAAGCGCTTTGGGTTTATCCGTCAGTCCCGACAAACTTGGTAATGGAGAAGTCACTTCCCGATGAAACCACTGAAAAGTGGCAGAAACTCTGGGATGAAGTAAAGGCTTCCTAAAACTGGAGATAACTTAGGAAGGCCAATTATCATCATTATGATTGGTAATTGGCCTTTTTTGCATTAAAGGACAGATTAACTTGAAAAAAGAAAGAAAAACAATTCTAAATAGCCCTTTGATGGCGCTGCCTTCACAGGGATTGCTGCTTTTAATGATAATCTTTCCAATATGCCTGCTTATCCTATACAGTTTTTCAAAAGGAAATATCACTGCGGGGATACCGACATCGTTTTCAGCAGCTAATTATAAGGAAATGCTCACAAGCCCTATTTTTTATAAACTTATGCTTAAGTCGATAATTATAGGGCTTGAGGTGACGGTATTCTGCGTTGTCATTTCAGCACCGGCGGCATGGGCGCTGGCGAAAGCGGTCAAGGCCACCCGCCGCAGTTTTGGCGTTATGCTCATCATAATACCGTTTTTTACTTCACACCTTTTGCTCATCTATTCAATTATGGTGGTATTTGAGTCGAAAGGCATTCTAATGTCACTTCTCGGTTTTCTCCATCTCGCCGACCCGACAGAATCTATAGTATATACAAGGCCCTTCGTGGTGATTTTGCTTGTTTATGAATATCTGCCCTATATGATATTGTCGCTCTATTCGTCGTTTGAGCAGATAGACGACGCACTGCTTGCCGCGTCGTCGACGCTCGGCGCAGGAACCTTTACGACATTGCGCAAGATAGTGTTCCCGCTGTCGCTTCCGGGGCTGCTTACAGGCATACTGCTTGTATTCGTGCCTGCTGTCGGCAGTTTTGTAGAGCCTGCTGTTGCGGGCGGCCCGAATGGAATGATGATAGGCTCGCTTATTGACTCCAATTTCAGCATGTCTCTCAATATGTGCTATGGCGCAGCATTGTCGCTTGCATTTCTCATTATACTTTTGATTCTCGTGACTATCATCAACCTGATATTTAAATTTCTCAGCCGGCGTGTGGGAGGGGAAGTATAATGAGAGGTTTTAACCGCTTCTGCCGCATCTGGCTCTACATAGTCTACGCGATATTGTTTATTCCTATCGTAATAGTTGTTCTGATGTCATTTAACCAGTCGGAATACGGCACTTTCCCGATAAAATTTACTCTTGACTGGTATATTTTGCTTTTCACCGAGAGCAATCTGCTGTCGGCGACATGGCTGTCGATATGGTTTTCATTCGTAGTCGCCTTAGCCGCCGTAGTTATAGGCGTCATGGCCGCAATCGGCATGAGGGGAATGAGCAAGAAGGCGCTGAATATGTTTTCAACGCTGCTGAACGTGCCGATTATAATTCCGTGGCTTGTGCTCTCAACAGCTCTGCTTATTTTGTTTAATGCAGTAGGCATAGGGCGCTCTTACATCAACATGTTCTTGGGCAATCTCACTGTTGTAATACCCTATGTTGTTCTTGTTGTTTATGGACGCATGTCAGGAACGGATACGATGCCGGAAGAAGCTGCCCGAACGCTTGGCGCCGGGTCTCTTCGCATACTTATAGACATAACTTTGCCGGAAGCCTTCCCGGCGATTCTGTCCGGCGGGCTGATGGCGTTTGTAGTCTGTTTTAATAACTTTGTAGTGCAGTATTATCTTGCGCCGTTCGGAGTAAGGACACTGCCGCTTGAAATCTACAACATGGTTCGCGTCGGGTACAAACCAGACATGAACGCGCTTGCCTCTATTATCATGCTGTTTTCGGTAATACTCGTCGTTTTGGTATCTAAGCTGGGTTTCAAAGCCGGTCATATTTCAAATTTAAGAAGCAACATGAATAAGCCAGTGGATTAACCCGGCGGTTCAAGACAGGAGTACAAAACGGTTTTGGGGGCAAAACGGAATGTTGAAAAACTTGTTACGGTCTGCCGCAGATGGAGTAAGGTTTTGCAAGGATTTCCGGGGAAAAATTGCGCGTGCGCAGCATTTGTCCCATCCAAAAGTTCGTTCGGACAGCGGATTTGCTGGGCGTCCGGCCACCGATAAAAAGACCGCCAAACGCAAAACCTTCAGCGAATATTGGTCATCCCGAAACCGTTATAGGCACATACAGGCTTCTGCTAATGATAAGAAGGGTTAGCTAATCCGGGTTCTGTATTTTCTGCTCATTGAAGCGTTTCATGATAGGCACAGAACAATGCTCAAACAAGCGATGTGAAAAGAAATTGGGGTGGTAGCTTGGCAAAGCTCGAAGTCCGAGGGCTCAGCAAGTCGTTCGGCCAAACAAAAGTGCTGAATAACATCTCGTTTGAAGTAAATGACGGCGAATTCTTATCATTTCTCGGCCCGTCGGGATGCGGAAAGACGACAATACTTAAGATAATTACAGGGCTCGAACAGCCCGACAGCGGGGAAGTGCTGATAAACGGAGTCAGTATATTAAACCTGCCGACCGAAAAGAGAAACTTAGGCATGGTATTTCAGAATTACGCCCTGTTTCCCCATATGACGGTGTTTGGCAACGTCGCCTATGGCCTCAAGGTCCGGCATATGCCAAAGAAAGAAATCGAAGAAAAGGTCAAATGGGCCCTCAACTTGGTCAGAATGTCGGGCATGGAGGACAGAAAGGTAACACAGCTTTCCGGCGGTCAGCAGCAAAGAGTAGCGCTTGCCCGCGCTCTTGTCATCCAACCGGACATTCTGCTCCTTGACGAACCCCTGTCTGCACTTGACCGCAAGATTCGGGCGGAAATGCAGGAAGAAATCAGGAATATCCAGAAAAAGCTCGGCATCACAACGGTTTTTGTCACTCACGACCAGGAAGAAGCTATGTCGATGTCCGACCAGATAATCCTGATGAACAACGGCACGATTGAACAAAAAGCTGACCCGCGGACGCTTTACAACAATCCTGTAAGCGTTTTCGCCTCGAACTTTTTAGGGCATGCAAACACCCTTTGCGGAACGCTCAAAAAGACAAGTGACGGCTTTATCTTGCAGGGCAGAGGTTGGAGTTTTGCTGTCGGAGAACCGTACGGGGCAAAAGACGGGATCCGCGCAACAGCGGCGATAAGGGGCGAGAATTTTATTGTATCGGATACCGAAAAGCCCGGACTGTGCAAAGCCAAGATTCTCACTAAGATATTTTCAGGTGCGTTGTGTAAACTCTCTGTCGCTCTCGGCGATGATAATGCGGAAGTTGTGTTGATGAGCGGCGAAGCGGCACGTTTCAGCGAGGGCGACATCGTCTATCTGGGCGCCAAGCCGGAGCATATATCGGTGTTTCTGGAAGCTTCAGATAAATAACGAACGGTAAATAATTTTAAGATATAAAAAGTGGCTTCTGCTTTAGCAGCAGAAGCCACAGCCATACATTCAAATATATTGTTCCTTGTAGCAGGCTGCCTTTATTGAGGCGGTTGTTTTAAATTCGGTTCAGGACACATAATTTTATGTAAATTAATTGCAAAAATATATTAATTCTGTTATAATGGCATATGCAAAGGGTAACGTATGGGCGGTTAGTCACTCTCCCGAAAGGGAGGTGATGCGCATGGAGTATATTGTAGCCGTAATTATTTTATTGATTGTTGCTACAGGATACATAAAAAGCGTAAAAAAATAACCGCCCTCCGGTCCAATGGAAGCGGTTATTTTTCCGTGAAACTGGGCTAACCGTTTATACGGTTTTACCCTTTGCTTTTATTATATGCTATGAAATAGGGCTTGTCAATATTACGCATATAGCTTGTCCAAAATAAGATAACATACAAAGTCATCGTCGCAGTTTTCAACCTGTGACGATGGCTTTTTTGCTGCTTTCACCTATTTAAACAATTCTTTTAAGATTCTTTCAGGGTTATTCAAAAATTGCTTTGTCAGCATATAATGTTCTGTTTCATAATATGGCTTTTTAGAAATTCCTTCTTCACTCAATACAAAAATGTCTGCATCAGGGAAGGCAAGCAATATAGACGAGTGAGTCGCGATAATAAACTGGAAATTCTTTTTCACCAGATTATTTATTAAAACCATCAGCGTGAGCTGCCGTGATGGGGAAAAGTGTAGCTTCAGGCTCATCCAAAATTAGAGTACATTTCCGCCAAATCTATTCTGCACGAGGGATATAAGCTTTCTCCATGTGATTTTTCGTGCAATGAACCGCCGTAATAATCTTTGAAGGGTATGGGCGCATTAGTTGACATGTCCAACTTCTCAATGTAACTTGCTACATTATAAAAGCTTTCGGCCCTTAGGAAAAACCCGTCTTTCGGACGCATATATCCTTTTGTGACTGTCACATAGTCAAACAGTGGTGAATGAGTGTCATAGGATGAAAAAACAAAGTTCTTAGTGCCACATCAGGGTTAAATCCCAAATTTACGGCAATAGCTTCTAAAAGAGTTGATTTCCCGCTGCCGTTTTCACCAACAATAATGGATACGTTTTTCGATAGTTTTAAAGTGTCTAAATGCCTGATTATAGGCAGGGAGAATGGGTATTGATTGTAATTTTCAATCTTGTCCCTCTTTAGTGATATCTCTTTAATATACAGATCTTTAGGCATGTTCCATCTACCTTATATGTTATGAATAGCATACCAAGTGCCCCAACAATATCATTATGGTAAATTATAATAGCTATTATCTCATGATTCAAGATGTTTACTTTAATGCGCTTCCTTATTTTAACGCGGATAACGCAAATAAAAATATTGTTCAATTTTATTATAAAAGAGCGCTAAAATTAAAAAAAGCTATTGACATTACATATAAGCCATGCTATCATAATGTCAGGTGGTCATGACAACATACCGACATGATGTATAGACAATATTACAAAGGGAAGTGTCAGATAATGTTAGAAATGTTGCCAAAGTATTATGTGCTGAAGAGGAAAATTGTCGAAATGATCGACAGTGAAGAGCTCAAGGAAAATGACATGATTCCAAGCGAACGTGAGCTAATGGAAAAATACGGTTTTAGCCGTATCACTGTCAGAAAAGCTATTGATGACCTTGTAAACGAAGGATATCTTTATCGGGTGCAAGGGAAAGGTACATATGTAAAAGGTGATGAATTCAACCAAGATCTATTTCAGCTCACAAGTTGTACAGAGGAAATAAAGAGAATGGGTATGAAACCGACCAAAAAGATAATTGAGTCGGGAGTAATTGAAGCAGATAAAGTTCGTCAGAGAAGATTACAGCTTGAAGAAGGTGATAAAGTTTTCTATGCGAAGCGCATTTACTATGCTGACGGAGAGCCGCTGAACTATACGACCATATATCTTCCATACAAGATTTTCCCTGATATCGAGAAATTTGATTGGGAAAAAGAATCAGTTTACGACGTCATGGAGAAGCATTATGCGGTCAAAATTCTGACGGCTGAACGCACTTTAGAGGCTGTAACCGTGCAGAATGAGGTGTCTGACTATCTCAACATGAAAGAAAATGCTCCAGTCTTGTTGTTCAGAGGAATAACATTCGGCAGGGTAAATGGTGCTGAACGTCCTATCGAGACTTTCAAAAGTTTTTATCGCTCAGATAAGATGAAGTTCTTTATTAAGCAGGCAAGATAATAAGTTAAATGATGAGCCTGCGATCCAAATTAGGTGCAAAAAGCCTAAACCGACAACATGTGAACGACAACTACTGTTTTTCAAATATACACTAAGGCAAACACTAAGTTTCTTTCCAGCATTTGAAGCCACACGGGCTTTAATAATAAGATTTTCTCTTTGGAGGGGAAAAAATGAAAAGGATTAAAAAGTTAGTTTGTTTGGCGTTATCAACAGTTATGGTTATGTCGGTTTTGGCTGGATGTGGTAAAGCAGGAACATCATCAGGAACCTCATCAGCATCGACAGCGAAATCAAGCAAGCAAGCGATTGCCCTTGTTTGTTCAGCAGCGGGAGCCAATGATAACGGCTACAACGAGTCTGCAATCAATGGCCTTAAGAAAGTTAAGGAAGAAATGGGCATCAACTACAAGGTTGTAGAATCAACTGATATTCCCGGCAGCCTTGAGACGCTCGCAAAAGCGGGTTATAAGCTAATTTTCAGCCTTGAGTACAATTTCGATGCGCTGATTAAAGGCGTGGGCGGCAAAAAGCCGATCGCTGAACAGTATCCTGACACAACCTTTGTCGTTTTCAACGACAACCCGAACGTTGATTCGTCCGGCAATGTGCTTCACAAAAATGTTATCTCTGTAATGTTTAACGTTAACGAGTCATCATTCCTTGCCGGTGCGCTCAGCGTACTTGTAAATGAAAACGCTGACAAACTTTTCAGCTCCTCAGACTATTCATTCACGAAAGGTGATGCCGGCAATAAACTCGGCTTTATCGGCGGCTCAAAATCAAACGGTATAACAGTATTCGGCTATGGATTTGCATCAGGCGTAAACTATGAAGCACAGAAGCTTGGCAAGAAATACACTATCTACACCAACTATGACGCTGGTTTCACCGATTCAGCAGCCGGCTCAACATTGGCTAACACCTTCTTCTCCAACGGCGCAAACATAATCTATGGTTGTGCGGGTTCAGTCTGCGATGGTATTGACTCAAAGGCAAAAGAAGTTAAGAAACTTTCTATCGAGGTTGACGCGAACAAGGATTCGAACCAGCCAGGCTATATTCTTACCAGTGTTATTAAGAACACTGAAGTACCAGTTGTCGAAATCTCCAAGTATTATAACGAAGGCAAGCTTTCAGAAGAAGGCGGAAAAGTTCTGACTTATGACCTCGGAAGCGGCGCTACTGGCATTACCGACCTGAGCACAATTGCTTCAAAGGTTACCGACAAAGAGACATGGAATAAAATCCTTGACGAGCTTAATGATGTTAAAGCGAAGATTAGCTCTGGTGAAATTAAGGTTGTCAATGCACAAGCAGGCGAAAAATTTGACAAGAGCTCGCTTAAAAATGTTGTAATGCCTAACGAATAATATCTGTCTATTAAGGCGGCAGCCGTATCGTATTGAGGGGAATATTATGAACATAATCGAAACAGTCAATTTGACAAAGAATTACGGCAGATGTTTGGCGAATGACAATATCAACATTAAGATTAAGCAGGGCTTAATCACGGCTATTGTCGGAGAAAATGGGGCAGGCAAAAGCACGCTCATGAACATGTTCTATGGCCTTGAGCAACCGACAAGCGGGGAAATCTATATAAAAGGGAAAAAGGTTCATTTTTCTTCACCTCTTGATGCGATAAACTGTGGATTGGGTATGGTGCACCAGCATTTTAAGCTGGTGCCCAGCCTCACAGTTTTTGAGAACATCATGCTTGGAATAGAAGAAAATAAAAAACTTAAGCTCGGTAAGTTAAGTTTAAAAACCCCTATCATAAATGCGAAAGAGGAGAAGCGCAAGGTTCAGGAGTTAATTGACCATTACAAGTTTGCGCTTTCCCCAGATGATGTTGTAGCAAAGATTTCAATCGGTGCAAAGCAGAGGGTTGAAATCCTCAAAATGCTGTACCGGAATGTCAATATCTTAATTTTTGATGAACCTACTGCTGTTTTAACACCTCAGGAAGTAGAACAGTTCCTTGAAAGTTTGAGGAAACTGAAAAGCCAAGGCAAAACCGTAATACTAATAACGCATAAGTTACAGGAAGTCATGGATGTCAGCGATGAAGTTATCGTTATAAAGCGCGGCAAGGTAATCGGTGAAATGCCTACATCGGAAACGAATCCAGAACAGCTTGCTGACATGATGGTTGGACGAAAGGTCCTTTTGAGGGTAAATAAAAAGTATAACGATGTCAGTAAGAATAAAGTAGCTTATAGGGTAGAGCATCTGTCCGCTGAAAATTCTTCAGGCGATAAGGTACTCGATGATATAAACTTTGAAATCCGTGAAGGCGAAGTACTCGGGATTGCCGGGGTTGAGGGAAATGGCCAGAGTGAGCTTGTGAGTGTGCTGAC
This sequence comes from [Clostridium] cellulosi, assembly GCF_036762875.1. Classification (NCBI taxonomy): domain Bacteria; kingdom Bacillati; phylum Bacillota; class Clostridia; order Eubacteriales; family Oscillospiraceae; genus Ruminiclostridium; species [Clostridium] cellulosi. The sequence goes on from NZ_JBAIZF010000002.1 coordinate 81,963, forward strand.
GGGCCTTATGGAATGTACGGAAGGGTCGGTCAAACTCTATGATAAAGACGTCACTAACCTTTGGCCGAGGCAGCTGCGTGAGTCCGGTATAGCTATGATACCTGAAGACAGGTATGCTCAGGGGCTTTGCAGGCAAATGAGAATCTCTGAAAACCTCATAGCAGGCTATCATATGAGCCGGAAGTTCTGTCAAATGGGGATAATGAACAGCAAAGCTATCAGCCAAAACATGGACAGGCTAATTGAGAAGTACGACATAAGGGTTGGAGACAAGAACGGATATGTTTCAGAACTTTCCGGAGGAAATGCACAGAAGATTATCATAGCAAGAGAATTCGACTCTGACCCAAAGGTGCTTATTGCAAGCCAGCCGACCCGAGGCGTCGACGTAGGTTCAATTGAGTTTATACATAACAAAATTCTTGAACTCAGTATGGCGAACAAAGCGGTGCTTATTGTTTCAAGTGAGCTGAGCGAGGTAATGGGGCTCAGCGATAGGATTCTGGTTATGTATAAAGGCAGAATAATCGGAGAAGTACCGGGCAAAGGCGCAGATAGCCGTGAAATAGGTTTGTTGATGGCAGGCATAACCGCCTCAGCAAAATAATTCAAACAAGCAATCGAGGGTATATTATGGATAAGAGTAAACGGATTGCCATCGTAAAAAATGTTTTAAGTACAATAATTCCCATAATTGCCGCATTTATAGTCGGTGGAATAGTTATTGCTGCCATAGGTGAAGACCCGCTTACGACCTACGGTGTTATGATACAGCAATCCCTCTTCAGCTATGACGGAATACTGAAAACCCTGCATTTTGCTTCACCGCTTATACTTACGGCACTTGCAATTGCAGTCACATTTAAAGCAAATGTATACAATATGGCAGTCGAAGGTTCGGCTGTGCTTGGCGGCTTTTTTGCCGCAGTGGTCGGATTTTCAATTACCGGGCTGTCACCGGTCGCTCATATCACACTTTGCTTGGCAGTAGGTGTCGTGGCTGGTGTGGTTTTCACAATTATTCCTGCGCTGCTCAAGGCATATCTGAATGTTGATGAGATGGTTGTTACACTCATGCTCAACTATGCTTTGGTAATCGTGCTGCAGTACCTTGCAGAGGGCGTTTTCAAGGACCCAAGTTCAGGATATGTCTCGACTTATACAATTAATAACAGCGCGATGTTTCAAAAGCTTTTCGATTCCAACCTTACATCGTTCTTCTTCATAGCGATAGCAGTGTTTATAATAATGTACTTTGTCTTTAAGAAGTCTAAACTTGGATACGAAATAACGGCAATGGGATTTAATTCAGAATTTTCTGAAGCGGCCGGTATGAATGTACGCCAAAAAATCATAATCATTATGCTTATAAGTGGCGCGCTAAGCGGACTTGCCGGCGCAGGCTACATGATGAGTGAGAAATACAGGTACACACTCGACTTTTCAGGAAATCCGGGGCTCGGATGGACAGGCATGCTCATAGCGCTTGTCGGACGCAAGAATCCGATAGGCATACTTATCGCTGCCATATTCTTCGCTGCGCTTCAAACTGGAAGCGATTATGTAGATATGTTTACGAATGTACCAAAGAATATAGTTGGGGTCGTTCAAGGTATTATCATACTCTTTGTATCCTTCCAGTTAGTTGATATGAAGTTTCATATTACCGATAAAATCAAAGCTAAATTCCAAACGAAGAATAATGCCCTGCAGAGAAAGGCGGCGAAGTAAATGAATTTACTCGGAAGTATCCTGTATGACACAGTGTATTACAGCACGCCTATTGTGCTGTGCACACTCGGTGGATTGTTTTCATACAACGCCAATGTACTTAACATCGGCCTTGAAGGCATGATGCTGATGGGGGCTTTTTCAGGCGCGCTCTTTACTCTGATGACAGGAAGCATTGTTGCTGGTATGGCCATTGGCGTAGTTGCGACTTGTATTCTCGGGCTTATCTTTTCATACCTCAGCGTAAATTTGAAGAGTAACTTCATCATTACCGGTTTTGGCATCAACATCCTTGTGTCAGCCCTCAGCGCATTTGTGCTCCAATATATGCAGGAAGCAAACCTCAATCTCAGCGCAATAGTTGATGTCAATAGATTAAAAATAAACATACCCCTCATTAAAGATATACCAATAGTCAGCAATATACTAAGTGGGCACCCTGCACTTACATACATTGCAGTTCTGCTGGTAATTGCCGTATACGTTATACTCTATAAAACGAAGTTAGGGCTTTACATCAGGGTTGTAGGTGAAAATGAAGATTCGGCAAAGTCAGTAGGCATGAAAGTAGGTGCGATTAAGTATGCAGCAATTATAATCGGTGCTGTGCTGTGCGCCCTTGCCGGAGCGAATCTTTCGGTAGAGAGAATGGGGCTTTATACAAATAATATGACAGCGGGACGCGGATTTATTGCACTGGCTGCCTTCTATTGCGGTAAAGGAAAACCTGTCAAGTCAACACTTTTTGCTATGATTTTCGGATTGGCGCAGGCCCTTTCAACCAGTCTGAGTATTTATGCTGGTGGTATATCTGGGCTCTTAGACGCTGTCCCATATCTTACAATGGTTATTGTACTTGCAGTAGTTTCCGCAACTGAAATTAAACATAAAAAGACAAGGAGTTTTAACATTGGCTAAGACCGCATTAATTATTGTAGATATGGTTAGGGACTTTACGTCACCTGACGGAAAGGTCTTTTATCCTCAGAATCAGGCAATACTTCCAAATATCCAGAAGGTACTCGCCAAGTGCCGCGAATACGGTGCCCTCATAATCTTTATAAGAAACAGCTATAGGAAAGACAAGTATGATAAGAATTTGCAGACAATGCGTGTAAACTGTATTGAGGGTACAGGCGGCGACGAAATAGACCCGTCCCTTAAGGTTGACCCTGTTAAAGACTATGTGATAAAGAAGCGGCGTTACAGCAGTTTCTTTGGAACAGACCTTGACTTGGTCCTTCGTGAAAATGGTGTAAAGAATGTAATTGTTGTTGGCACAAAGACTAACTGTTGCATACGGGCAACGGTGACAGATGCGTATTATCTCAACTATGAAGTATATGTGGTGTCTGAATGTGTGGCAACAAATGATGAGACGGTAAATCGAGTACACCTTGAGGATATTAACAAGTACCTCGGACATGTAGTAACGATGGACGAGCTGTTTGAAAAGTTTGAAGGTGGAATTCTGTGATTAAAGATATAGATATTACCGCGTGCGGATATCCAAGCATGGATACGCTTATTGAATGTGAAAACGACATTGCGGTAGGCACAACATCAATCATAAAAGATTATACAGACGAGTGCTTTTTCGGAGGATGCAATGTAAATATTGCTGCATTCTGCGGGCGTATGGGACTTAGAAGCGCCGTTTTAATGAAAGTCGGCAAAAATTTTGAAAGCAGCGGCTTCAAGAAATTTTTGGAGAGCAATAATGTCGATGTGAGCGGTGTCAAGGTTATAGAGGAAGATTATACGTCATGCGCTTATCTTATCAGCAACCCCAACGGCGATCATGTTACCCTGTTCTACCCTGGGGCCATGGACTCAAAGTATCCGTATTCTATAGATGAAGATATTGTTAGACGCTCCAAGCTCGGAATAATCACTGTCGGAAATGCTGATTACAACAGGGACTTCATGAATAAGTGCATAAAAAATGACGTGCCGGTTTTGCTTAGTATGAAATGGGACACAAGCGCATTTCCAAAGGATTTTCTTAAAGAATTGATTCACCACTGCAAAATCATCATGATGAACGAGTTTGAGAAAAATAAGATAGAAACTACGTTTAATCTTGACGATATTACTGACTGCTTTAAATCACATGCCGCTGAAATACTTGTTGTTACAAAGGGGAGAAGGGGAAGCGATGTTTATGTAAAAGATGGCGAAAGCTTCAAAATGAAAACTATACCGATACAGGATGTCGGAAAACCGGTGGATACCGCAGGAGTAGGCGACGCTTATATAGCGGGATTTGTAAAAGCTTATATGGATGGCAAGGATGTCTGGACCTGCGGAAAGCTCGGGACAATAACGTCTTCATTTATTGTTGAAAAGAAGGGCTGCCTTACCAATATGAAGACTATGGATGAAGTCAAAGCACGCTATAAGGCTGTTTATAATGAAGAATACTAATTGCGACTGCACATTGCTGTTACAAATTTTATGAATAATGTTGCTACTGCAATTGAGGGAGAATAGTTATGAAAACATTGTACCTAAAAGCTGCACCAGGAGATATAGCTGATTATGTCATCTTTTCAGGTGACCCTGGCAGAGTAAAGAAAGTTTGCAGTCATCTTTCTAATGTGAAAAATATCGCATGTAACCGTGAATTTGAGACATATACCGGCAATTATAAAGGCATGCCCGTAACTGTAACCTCTACCGGCATCGGCGCCCCGTCTGCTGCAATCGCAATGGAGGAAATGTATGAATGTGGCATGAAAGTTGCCGTAAGGCTTGGAACAGTTATGGGACTCATTGATAATCTCGGCGGTTTTATCATTCCGCGGGCTGCTATTCGCCGTGAGTCCACAAGTTCTACATATGTGGAAAAAGGTTATCCTGCTGCTGCGGATATAGAGCTTGTATCATATATGAACGCTGCGGTAAAGAAACAAAACGGCGTATACACGAATGGTATCATATGCAGCATGGATGGCTATTACAGCGAGATGAAGAGTTCAAAGCTTTCCGAGCAGATGCAGAAAGATATAGACGGAACGATATCAGAACTTAAGAAATACAATGTTGTCGGCTTAGACATGGAGACAAGCCTTATACTCACACTCGGTTCTTTAATGAATATCAAGGCCTGCTCTGTAACAGTAACAACAATCCTCGAAGGGCGCAAAGGCATGCTCAAAGACGACGACCGTATTGCGGCGGAAGAAAAACTTATAACCGTTGTCATTGAAGGGCTGTATTCCTTCGCAAACGATAATAGATAAATCAGTTTATCTGAACCGAAAAACAGGCATAACGCTAACACTTTCGAAAGGACAAATCATAGCTTTCTAAAAAATCTAGATAAGAAAAGAGGATAGTATTGATGTCAAATGCTGTAATGTTCCAAGAAGGCAATAATCTAATTGGCATGGTGCACTTGCTGCCGCTTCCGGGGAGTGCCGGATTTGACGGCGACATGGAGAAAGTTTATAATCGTGCCCTTGAAGATGCGAAAACGCTCAAAGAAAACGGCATCAAAATGCTGATGGTAGAAAATTTCAGTGATGCCCCTTATGGAAAGACGTTGACCATTGAGCAGGCAACAGCGCTTGCGGCCGTTACGGCGGTTATCAAACACGAAACTAACTTGCCTGTCGGTATAGACGCTGCTTTCTGCGATTATAAGGCGGCACTTGCCGGGGCAAAAGCCGCAATGGCTGATTTTGTCCGACTTGCGGTCTTTGTCGATACTGTAGTATGCTTTGCAGGCATAATCGAACCCTGCTGCAGCTATGCGGTTCCTTACAGAAAAAGCATAGGTGCCGAGAATGTCAAGATTTTTGCTGATGTTCAGGTGAAGCATACACATATGCTTATCAAGGATGTCGATATTGTAGAGTCCGCACAGGTTGCACAGTCTTCAGGCGCGGATGCAATAATTGTTACCGGCCTTGCAACAGGCTCTGAAACTCCGATTGAGACAGTCAAGCGCGTTAAGGCCGCAGTAAAGTGCCCGGTAATCATAGGAAGTGGACTTAATGCACAAAATGCAAAGTCACAGCTTTCAATTGCTGACGCTGCCATAGTCGGTTCAAGTTTAAAGACCGACGGCAAAATTGACGGCGCGAAAGTGCGTGAACTTGTTGATAGCTTGAAATAAGGAATAATTGAAGATAAAAGGGGACTTTTAATTATGATGAGACCTATGAAACTCGCCGGTGATAAACTTGTTTTTGGCGAGGGTGCTCTTGATTATCTTGAGACCATGCAGGGCAAAAGAGCATTTATTGTTATGAACGGCGATTTCCTTAAGAAGAACGGAACACTCGACCTTATCACATCTAAGCTCGCAAAGGCTGGGATAGAAAGCACTTCATTTGATGGTGTTGAGCCTGAACCAAGCATTCAGAGTGTGCTTAAGGGTGCAGAACTTATGAATGAGTTTCAGCCCGACATTATTATTGGTGTCGGCGGCGGCTCAGCGATGGACGCCGCAAAGGCGATGTGGGTATTTTACGAACATCCGGAGCTGAAAACCCTTGAGGATATTACACCTCCGAACAAAATACCAAAGCTGAGAAACAAGGCTATTATGGTATCTATTCCGACAACAAGCGGAACCGCCAGTGAGGTCAGCCGGTCTATTGTAATAAGCGACAAGACGAGAAATATCAAACAAGGTATCGGCGATATGGAAATGATGCCTGACGTAGCTCTTCTTGAGCCAAAGCTTACTGCAACAATGCCGCCAAAACTTACAGCAGAGACGGGGTTTGATGCCCTCACACATGCACTTGAAGCCTATGTTTCAAGGCGTGCGAATGACCTCACTGATACTCTTTCTGAAAAAGCAGTTCTTGAAATATTGAAGTATCTGCCCCTTGCGTACGAACATGGGGATAACCTGCTCTACCGTGAGAAGATGCTCACTTATTCAATGGTAGCAGGACTTGCTTTTACAAACTGCTCATTGGGTATAGTACATAGCATAGCCCATTCATTTGGTGCAGTTTTCGGTGTAACGCATGGCCTGGCAAACGCCATTGTGCTTCCCTATATTGTGAAATTCAATTTTGATTGCGAAGCCGCAAAGGCAAAATATGATGTGATTGCAGAAAAATTAGGCGCAGAGAATCTTTATGATGCGATTTGCTCACTTCAAAAGCGGCTTAACATTCCGCCTCGTATGAAAGATGTAATCAACGATGACGAAAAGTTTGAAAAATATCTTGATCTTGTAAGTGAGAAGTCAATAGCAGACGGCTGCACTAAGACGTCACCGATTATTCCTGACCATCCGACCATGAAAGAACTTGTCAAGAAAGTTTACTACGGCGAATAAATAGTCCTGCTATCTTTTGAATAAGAGGTGTAAACGTGAAAACAAAACTTATAGGTTATTTTTCGATAGGTTACCCTGACGTTGAGAGAAGCATGGAGATTGCTGATTCATACGTCAAGAGCGGCATAGATATAATAGAAATCGGTTTTCCCTGCGATAACCCTTATTTAGATAATGAATATATCGGAAATACTCTGAAATGCGCTTATAACAACTTCAAAGACGCAGACGCAGTTTTCGACGCTGTTGACGAGCTTCTCAAAAGGCACGCCGATACTCCTGTAATACTGCTTATGTATGATCACATCATACGTGATTACGTGGGTGTCGACAAGTTTATTGAGCGTGCCAGCAAGAGCGGCATAAAAGATATCATTCTTGTAGGCAGCGAAGACGAATCCGTAAAGGATACCCTTATTTCGAATGGCTTCAATGTCTCATGCTATATCACTTATGGGCTTCCAGACAATGAAATTGAAAGCGCCCGCAATTCCAATGCTTTCATTTATCTTCAGGCAAAGCCCGACGGAAACGTCCGCCCCGGCTGTGAAACTCTTGCTCAATGCGTAAAGTATTTAAGAGACAAGGGAATAAAAAATCCGATATACGCCGGTGTAGGTATCAGCACACCTGATGATGTAAAAATGGTTGCAGAAGCGAAAGCGGAAGGCTGCTTTATCGGAAGTGCGCTATTAAAGAAAACCGGAGATATTAAACAGCTCGAGGAGTATGTCAAGAGCCTTAAAGACGCAAGGGATAGCGCAGAAATTTAAATGTTTTATGTAATTAAACATGAATCCCGGTACATGGTATAGATAGTTTCAAAAAATCCCCGCTGTTTCACGGACAGCGGGGATGCTTTTATGTTTAAATTAGTGTAATATTTGTTTGCATTTTAATATATAGAGCGATATTATCTTATGTTTCTCTGTGAGTCGCTATAAAACGGAGAGGGAAGTACTAAGTATTCGTGATAGTAGCGGGAAATGATTGCAGTTTTTTTGCAAGAAGGTAAAAGACTGATATCTAAAACCGAAGCTGAATATAGAAGAACTATTTTAAGCCCGCGCGTGCACAAAGAAAGCCCGTTTTTCAACGGGCTTTCTTTGTGTATGATGTATAAAGAAGGGGAGTATTAACAATTTTAAATGTGGTCGGATGGATAACAGATATTATTTCTTTTCCTTGTCAAGATAATTGAGCTTGTTCAGCCTTTTCGATTTCTTTTAGCAGAATGATATACATTGCGTGTGACCAAAGCAGAGGCGAAGCCGGCTTACCCCATAGCTTTACCCAGTGATCATAATAGTTTGGATCAAGCATATGTGAGCAATCTTGCTCAGGCAAATGTCCGTTTTTGTCAGCCGTACCTTCAACCCAATTCAAAATAGACTTTGCTTTTTCAATGTTTCCTGTTAACACATAGTACCATCCAAGGAAGCATGACAGCAGAATCCATTCTCCGCCGCCGTAATATGTATCTTTTTTGTACCGGTGTACGCCACCGCCGCACAAAAGCTCTTGTTCAATACTATGAACGGTATTCTTGTATATCTGGTCATTCAAGTCAACTACTTTAAATGGAACGCCCAGCCAGAGCAGGCTTGCGTCGACATCTTCAGAACCAACATATTTTACAAATTTGGAATTCTTAACGCAGTTGGTCAGTATGTACGAACGAATGCGGTTTTTCAATGTTCGTATTTCTCCACTGCTTATTAACTTTTCGATTGCATTTAAACCGCCGTAAAGGCAAGCGAGTGTAGATGTATGAATCTTATCACTGTTTTCTTCCCAAATATCAAAATTGGGATAATACCATAAATTATCAATATACTGAATGGTAAGATCAATACTTTTTCTGAACTTATTAAGCAGTTCAGTATTTCTGGTATATTCAATATGTTCTGCTAACGCCCAAAGCCAAGTTCCATATGCATCTAACTGAAAATTACCCCATTTTGAACCTTTTTCTTCTTTGCCGTCCAATGTGAATCTGGCATTGAAAACGCAGTTTTTATCGATTTTCTTTCCTTCATTCAGCGAATTCTTTAGATTTTCAATTTTAGGTTCACAAGTTGTAATTACCCGATCAACCCAGGAAAAGAATTTCTCAGCAGAATCATATTTACCAACCACATCCATTGAATTTGCAATAAAACTTCCATCTCTTATCCAGCAAAAATTATAAGTCCTGAAATTTGGACATGCAATAAATGAGCCGGAATCGGATTGGTTTTCTAAGATAACGTTAATGCTTTCGCTTAATAAATTCAAGTTGTTCACCTTCAAAAAGGATAATTTCTTATCCTAAGATTTAATTGCCTGCCCGCCTTATTAGGGCCAACTGTTTATTGTTTTATCGCGCCGTTTGTAATCCCGGCAGTAATCCATTTCTGACAAAAAACATAGACGATTAGAACAGGCAGCAATACCATTAGATAAGAAGCAAACGCGAGATTGTAATTAGTCGAGAACTGTCCCTGGAACACATATTGTGAAAGCTGCAGTGTTTGCTGTTCCGGTTTACTGAGCAAAACAAGCGGCATAAGAAAGTCGTTCCAGGTCCACATTACTGTTAAAATAACAACTGTGGCGTTTATTGGCCCCATTGTTGGGAAAATGACTTTAAAGAATAGCTGCCACGTATTTGCGCCGTCAATAGTTGCTGCTTCATCCAGTTCTTTTGGAATGCTTTTAATGTATCCCGTATACAGCAATGTGTTCATTGGCAGGCCGAAAACAATATACAAAAACGTAATGCCTAAGATGTTGTCAATATGAACAGCACTTGCTTCTTTTACAAGAGGGAGCATAATTACATTAAACGGTATAAACAGTGCGCTGATAAAGTAGTAGTATAAGAAATTAAAAAGGCGGCTCTTTTTTTGGTTTCTTCCTATTGCAAACCCAACCATTGAGTTTGTTATTATTGTAAGTATCAGAGCCAGTACAGTTATAAGGAAAGTATTTGCGAATTTTCTCGGATATTCTGTGATGTTCCAAGCGTCAACAAAATTCTGAAACTTAATCTTTTTTGGAAGAGCACAAACGTTGACCATGTCACTTGGATCTTTTAACGCAATGACAACCGTTAAATATAGCGGGAAGAAGATAAAAATAATCGCAATAACAATCAAAAATATAGTTATTGGCCATGAAACTTTTTCTTTCGCTTTTGTATTAATGAGGAGATATGAACTGTCGGTCATAATACTTTATCCTCCCTCTTTTGGAGTACAAAAAGCTGCAGGAATGACAAGACTGCGACTATGACAAACAGCAGCACTGCATCTGCAGATTGATAAGCAAACTGAGCGCCTTGGAAACCGCGCTTGTATATGAGAACTGAAATACTCGTTGTTGCGCTACCCGGGCCGCCGTTTGTCATTACCATTATCTGGTCAAAGACCATTAAAAAGCTTTTTATGCAAAGCACCATATTAATAGTGAAGAAAGGAGCAATAAGGGGGAATGTAATGCTTGAAAAACGTTTCCAGGAGGAAGCGCCGTCCAAATCGGCCGCTTCATACAAATCTTGATTGACCGTTTGCAGTCCTGATAAATAAATAAGGGTATTAAAGGCGAGGGACTGCCACACAGTAACGAACAATACCCCAATCCACGCATTGTCTGTTCCTAAAATATTGACGCTGAGAGCTGGAATGCCAAGTGATTTTCCTATTGGCGGAAGCAGGTTTGCAAAAATAAAATTGAAAATAAACCCGATGATTACATTACCCAGCATGTACGGAAGGAAGAATATGGCTTTCAATCCGTTTTTGAATTTTATATTTGCATTCAGGCATAGTGCGATGAGCAAACTTAAAACATTTACAAGAATTGTTGCGAGAGTGGCAAAAAAGAATGTGAAAAGATATGCGTTGCCTACATCGGAATCTTTGAAAATGTGAATATAATTGCTGAATCCGACAAATTTCCAACGCCCATAACCTTTCCAGTTAGTAAAGCTATAGAAGACGCCTTGTAAAAATGGGACTGTATGAAATGAAAAAAACAGAATAGCCATTGGGATTGTCATTATATAAAATGCGAGGTTTATATTTCGCCTTTTACTCATTTACGCTTCATCTCCATGATAGGTCTGCCGGAACAATCGGGTTGTTCCGGCAGTTATTTACTCACTCTTATTTCGCAGCGTCGTACTCTTTATCGCATTTGGCAAGGAAGTCATTTATATTTTTGGTCTCATCCATGCCAGCTTGAGCGTTTTTCGCAAAATTCTGGGTAATAGAGGCGAGGTCGAAACCAGAAGGATAGTAATGATCCGGGAAGTTTGCGACTTTTCCGTTAGCAATGTCTTCTTTGACACCTGCAACTGATTTATCGTTCTGTGTGACACCTTTTATTGCCGAAAATGCAAACTGATTGTCTATGTATTTCTGCGCAGTATCAGGTTCCATCATATATTCGAGGAATTTCTTAGCGGCATCAATATTGGATGCACTCTTTGATATTGCAAAAAGTACATCAACACCGGATGTTACATAGTTTTTCGAAGTATCGTTGGATGCAGGAAGTGCAAAAAGGTTAACATTAAAGTTTGGATTGGTTTTCTTGAACTCTGGGATTGTCCAGTTACCGTTAATCATCATAGCGGCCTTGCCCTCTGCAAAAAGCTTATTGCCGTCTGTGTATGTTGTACCTAACATATCTTTTTGGCCGTATTTCAATAACTCAAGATATTTTTGGGCAATTTCTTTATGAGTGGCAGCAAATGTGGTTTTTCCTTCAAGCCTTTCGGTCAGGAAGTTTTCAGGAGAAAGGTCAGGCGCCATGCTGTTCCACGGGCAAAGGCTGGTCCAAGCATCTTTGAAAGTAAACATGAATGGCTGAACTCCTTTGCTCTGAAGTGTTTTGCAGACAGATATCAGCTCATCCCATGTTTTAGGAACACTAATGTTGTATTTATTGAAGATGTCTTCATTATAAAGTATTCCCGATGCATTGGTCGCATATGGTACACCATACAGTGTTTCTTCCCTATTTTCCTGCACATCATAAACCATTTGCTTATAAGCATCCTGTATGTTTGCAGCAAAAGGTTCATTGCTCAAGTCTTCCAGAACGCCTGCGCTCTCAACTTCTGTGTAAGTTGCATCTCCGCCCATAGCGATAATGTCAGGAAGATCATTCTTTGTAAGGCGTGTTTTAAGAGCCGTACCGGCACTGGAACCAGGTGCTGTGATTGTGATTTTTACATTGGGATTGTTCTTCTCATATGTACTGACAAGGGTTTTCAGAATATCGAGGTTTTCGGCTTTTGTGGAAAAGAGTTCAAGTTTGACTGTGCCGCCGGAAGCGCCTGACGAATTTTCCTTGTTGCTAGCACTGTTGGAACATCCGGCAAAAGTTGAACCAATCAAAGCCAGGCTAAGCAATGCCGCCAGTGTGGTTTTAGTTTTTTTCATAGAAATCCTCCTAAATTATTATAAATAATATGTTAAACGTTTAACGTAAACGTTTACGTAAGTAAGAAAAAATAACTCTTATCTTAATTTTTTTACTGATTGCCTTTCCACAATTTCAAAAGGAATAATTTGGCTCTTAGGTTTAACGCCGGTTTCGATTTCATACAAAAGCATGTTAAAAGCAATTGTGCCCATTTCATATAATGGCTGCGCAATGGTTGTAAGCGGCGGAACAGTCATTTCTGATATTCTCGTGTTATCAAATCCAATGACTGAAAAATCATGAGGTACTGTCAGACCTTGCTTATATCCCACAGATAAGGTTGCAGCTGCAACGTCATCACAACATGCAACAACAGCAGTAAAATCAACGTTTCTGCTCAGAATTTCTTTAAAAGCACGGATTCCAGTTTCGAAGCTGAATGATGTGTAGGCTACCAATTCCTCTCTAAACGGGATGTGATTATCCTCAAGTGCTTGTTTGTAACCTTGAAGGCGGGGCATACCTGCGACAACATCAGATATTGGGCCAGATAAAAAAGCTATATTTCTATGTCCTTTTTTTATTAAATAGTTAGTAGCTTCATATTCAGCTTTATAGTCATCTACTTTAACATACGGAATGGTATAGTTATATGAAAGAGTTGAAACAAGAACGCTTGGTATATATGAATTTGCCATCAGTGAATCTATTTCTTCATTCGGAGGAAGGCTGCACCCAATTATTCCGTCAACCCTTTGTTCGCCAAGTACATTCATATACTCTTTAGTCCGGCTTCCGGAAGCGCCAACATGGCATACTAAAACGCTATATCCATTTTGCTGGGCAGCATCCCCAATTCCATTGAGAATAGTTATGTAATAGGTTGTTTCTACCTGCGGCAGCAAAACAGCGACTGTGTTAGATTTTTTCGTCTTTAAATTACGGGCTGCTGCATTGCGCCGGTAACCGTACTCGTCAATAACCTTTAATACTTTTTTCCGAGTTTCTTCAGAATATCCACCTAAATTATTAAGTACCCTTGATACAGTTGCTACTGATACATTTGCTATTTTAGCTATGTCTTTTAATGTCAAATCATTGTGCATAATTGATAAAATTCATCCTTTAGTAATCGTTTACGTTAATTATAGCAACCATTTTATATATTGTCAATAAAATATGATAAAAATTTTTATAAATTTTGTACCAGTATATTTTATAGGTAAAAGATATCTAAACGATATGCCAGATATTGATTAGGGATACGCATTTTAGCAAATATTCTTATGTCTCTTAAGCGGTGAGAAGGCAGCCATTACTTAGGTTCAATAGATTCTTGTATGCCTGAATTAAATTTGCGGTATTCTTGCGGAGTACAACCCATCATTCGCCTAAACTGCCGGTTGAAGTTGGAAAGATTACGAAAGCCACTGTCGAAGGCGATTTGGGAAATAGTAAGCGTGGTAGTGCGCAGCAGCTCGCAGATTCTGCGGATGCGCAGTTGGTTCACATAGGCAATTGCGCTCATACCGGCTAAATGCTTGAACTGTTCCATGAAGTAGCTCTCACTCATGTGAGCACTTTTGGCCAGCTGCTCAATGGTGAGTGCTTCTGTTAGATGATCGCTGATGTATTGCAGTGCCGGGCGCAGCATCTCACTCAATCTACTCTCCTTGTCCCGTACGGTGACGCTGCCGCCATTCCAAAGCATGTAGAAAAAACGCATAAGCGCACTTTTCATCAAAAGATCTGCCATCGGATTATTTGCTTTGGCACAATCAATGATTGTGGATACGCAGGTACGCAGTTCGGAATAATGTGGCGTATCAGGCGTAATGTGCGGAGTGATGCCGAATGTGCCATTTACAAGAGGATATATGTATGTAGCGTTGCATCTATCCTGTGTTTCTATCCCCAGCATGTCAGCACTGAAAACGACCGTTTCATAGCGCACAGCGGTTTTTTCGCAGTGAAACATAGCATGGAGCAGGCCCGGTGTGGCTATAACAATGTCACCGTCCTTTGCAATAAACCGTTCCTCACCACAGAGAAACTCGCCCTGCCCATGCAGGACATAGTTTATCTCAAATTCTTCATGCCAGTGCAAAGGCACATTGGCAAAGTAATCCGGAATGGCGCTGGCGTAGTAGCTATAGGGTATCCATCCTGTTGCGTGCTGCCGTTTTTCTTTTATATCTGCCTTTTCCATAATTATTTCTCCATATCGTAGTATAGTATCATAATTCTGTGATATTGTATTAGAATCAATGTATTTTCAGGAGTATTCTATCATACATAAAGTTAATATACAACTCTGCTAATTAGGAGGAAAATATTATGAGCAGACATCCTGCATGGCTGGATAACGCCATCTTTTATCAAATTTACCCCCAGTCTTTCTGTGACAGCAACGGCGACGGCATTGGCGATTTTCAAGGCATTATAAGCAAGCTGGATTACATCAAAGATCTGGGTTGCAACGCTATTTGGATGAATCCTTGCTTTGAGTCTCCCTTTCTCGACGCTGGCTATGATATAGCCGACTATTATAAGGCTGCACCCCGCTATGGTACCAATGACGACCTGATCCAACTGTTTGACGAAGTACATAAGCGCGGGATGCACATATTACTCGATTTGGTTCCGGGACACACGTCGTGGAATCATCCGTGGTTCAAGGCTTCCATGAAGGCGGAACGGAATGAATACACCGATCGCTATGTATGGACGGACAGCGTTTGGGAGGAGGCCGCAGGATATGGCTCACTGCGCGGTATCTCTGAAAGGGACGGCTCCTGTTTGGTGAATTTCTTTACCCATCAGCCGGCGCTGAACTATGGCTTCTTTAACCCCGAGCGTCCATGGCAGCAGCCCATAGATGCAGAAGGCCCCCGCAAGACCCTGGAAGCGATGATGGACGTGATGCGTTTCTGGCTTTCTCGCGGCTGCGATGGGTTTAGAGTTGACATGGCAGGTTCTTTGGTAAAGAACGACAAAGACGGAAAGGGAACCATCGCCCTTTGGCAGAAGGTACGTGCATTTCTCGACAAGGAGTTTCCAGAGGCGGCGATAATATCTGAATGGGGGGAGCCGGACAAAGCGCTGGAAGGCGGCTTCCACATGGATTTCCTGTTTCAATCTGGCCCATCCCATTACAATGATCTGTTCCGCTGCGAAGAACCGTATTTCTCCAGCCGTGGCAAGGGCGATGTGACTGCCTTCGTAGATAAATATGTGGAGTATCATAACAAAACCAAGAACAAGGGTCTAATCTGCATTCCTTCTGGTAACCACGACATAGACCGCCTTGCGAGGACACTGCATGGCGATGAGCTGAAAGTGGCATTTGCCTTCCTGCTGACTATGCCCGGTGCACCATACATCTACTATGGCGATGAAATCGGTATGCGCTATGTGGAAGGCTTGCATTCTGTGGAGGGCGGATACAGGCGTACCGGTTCCCGTTCTCCAATGCAGTGGGATAATAGCACTAACGCTGGCTTTTCGACAGCTCCAGCGGAAAAGCTCTACATCCCACTGGATCCAGCAGCCGACCGTCCCACTGCCGCCGATCAGATGGCAGACCCGACTTCCCTTAGAAGCGAGGTGCAGAGGCTGATTGCTTTGCGCCAGGCTCATCCTGCACTGCAAAACTTCGGTGAAATCGAGTTTGTCCATGCCGGCTATCCACTGATGTACTTGCGCTCCTCTGGCGATGAGAACTTGCTGGTAATCATCAATCCATCGGCGGAAGAAAAGCGCGTGGAATACGCTCAAACGCTGGGCACCTGTATCTATCAGTTGAACAGCGCTGTACGGCAGGATGGAAACACTCTTGTCGTGCCTGCGCAGTCAGCCAGTGTTTTCCGCAAGTAACATTAGTTATCACAATAAATGGCGGAAAGCTAATTAAATTACATCTTGGCAGCATACAAAAGCGTCCCATATGGGGCGCTTTTTTCATATTATTTAATAGGAGGGAATAAATATATGCAAAGCAGGAACCCAAATAACATGCAAGGCTGTGACCTATCACATTATCAATCCGGTATCGACGTAAAATCCACACCAGGCACTGTAGTTTATTTGAAAGCAAGCGAAGGGCAACACACTAAAGACCCGGCATTTAATGACCTTTATGCCAAATGCAGAGCCGCCGGCAAGAAAATCGGCGCATATCATTTCTTTCATGTCGGAGGGAGCTATTCTGTGCAGCCGCAGGTTGATAATGCGGCTTCTGTTCTGCAGGGGAAACAGCTTGATTGCCTGTTTGCTATTGACATAGAGGACGACGGTTATCATGGCGGCACGCCTCAGCAAGTAACCGCGCAGATATTGCAGTTTGCCGACAATTTTAAGGCGAAAACCGGTATTCCTTGCTGTGTTTATTCAAACACATACTTTATAAAGCAGCATTTCACCCCGGAGATTAAACGCCTACCGCTGTGGGTTGCGCATTACGGCGTCAATACCCCTGGTGATAATGGCATATGGGATAAGTGGGCAGGATTTCAATACACAAATAAACCCTATGACCTTGACGAGTTTACAACTGACATATTGATTAATAATGCCCCAGCCGCAAAGCCAACAGCAGTAAAAACTTTCGCAGATTCATCTTCCCGCAATAATGTTTATGAGGTGCCAGCCTCATCTTTGCCCTGCGAATGGAATTCAACAGCCGGCGCTAATTTTGACGTACGCACTGCTGATGGGAAAGTAGTGAAAGGAAGACAGGTATATAAGGGTGACCGAATAATAATCCTCAGCGTAAATTATGATACTCAGCTTGCGGAAGTCCTGTATCCTGCAAAATCATGCTGGGTACATGGCTGGATTCGTAATTTGCAAAATCTGCTTCGCAATCGGTGGCACTATAAGTGGCACAACGGCAGTACAAATGAACCGGTTTACGGCAGCCCGTCAGGAAACGATAGGATAGGAACCATATTCCCGTATGAAAAAGCGACGCCGCTCTATCCCGCTGGTAAAAGATATGCGCTTCTCTATAATACTAAAAAGGGCATGGAAACAAAGTTCGGCTATGTGGATTATAAAGACGGATTTAAATTTTAGCAGTCCGCAGGTTATTTAAATATACCGTGCAAGTTATGACTATAAATTAAATCCCCGCCGGCAGACAAAGCCAACGGGGATATTTTTATACGATTACTATATTGGTTTCAATTTGCCTTTGTCAAAAAATGGCGAATATCTGGGACAAACTTTGGCGGTCATTCATATTTTAAATAGTATGATAACCTTTTTGGAGATGAAAAATTTGTCTACGGTTACAAAATATATTGCCAGATCACAAACCAAGTTATAGCGGAACAAATCTAAACAAAAATATAAAACTGTTTATAGCCTATATTAATAGCCCGCTTTTGCGGGCTTTTTTATGATGTACCGTAAAATTTACTCTGCGCTCATGAAATCGTTCAGCTTCTCGGCAAGCTCTGCTGCGGTATCATAGCCCTGCTTATAAAGTGCCAGCAGTTTGCTCTTGTTACGTTCAAACCGGCTGATAGTGACCGGTGTTGGCGGTGCTATGACAAAAGCCTTGCCTTGCTTTTCAAGATCCCAAAGGAATGAACGGGTACTGTTGTATACTTTATGCCGCTCATCAAGGCAGCGAACCATCTCAGGATAATTTCTGAAAGCTCTCCGGTAAATCCAGCGAAACTTTTCGGGTTTACGCACAAAACTGCGGTCACGCGTCAAGATGGTTACAACTTTGTCGCATCCGTCTGCTAATGCCTTGCGTACTGGAATGGGGTCGGATGTTCCGCCGTCAAGATACTGCCCGCCTTCAAAATCGACAATTGGAGAGAAAAGCGGAATGGACGATGATGCGCGAGCGATGGTATTAATCCATTTATAATATTCCCGCCCGAAATATTTTGGTTTGCCGGTATGAACATCCGTAACGCCGGTAATAAATTCTGTTTTTGAAGAATTAAATGCGTCAAAATCAAAAGGATACAATTTATTTGGAATCTCATCAAAGATAAAATCCATCCCAAATAACGAACCGGTTTTTAAAAAATTCTGAAAGCTTACATAACGCTTGTCGCGGATATTGTCTATGTTGATATCCCTTGTCCGGCCACGCTGCTTTGTTACAAAGCTGGTTCCATGGCAAACGCCGGCAGATACTCCTATAATATACGGAAAATCAATATTCCGGTCGATAAAAAAATCAAGCACGCCTGCAGTAAAAAGGCCGCGCATCCCGCCTCCCTCTAAAACAAGACCAATTTTGGGCATGCCGTTAACCTCCTGACAATGATCAAATATTTGATGGTAAGTAAACGAAGGACTGCGGTGCATATTGGATACCGAATTCAGATAGCGACTTTGGTTCCTTGTATTTTCTGACATTACATAGTTTGTAGGCGATGGCCTTATTTTTTCCTTCGTAATATGAAGCGTAATAATCGTAAGAAATTCCAGAGTATTCGTTGGTAATATTCCACACTTCTTCGATATCACCTTCAATAATATACTCAATATTCGCTTCAGCTACGACCTTTTTTACAGGAGCTGTAGAATAAATTAGAATTTTATTTACATCAGACCTGCACCGGACTTTTCTAAATTCAAATCGCTTCTTACCGATTAGTATGTTTTTGACATGCTCCGGATTAATTGATAATAATATTCGAGACATCTGCGCCACCCATTTCTAATATTTTAATAAACTGATCTTTGTTATATTGAATGTTATACGGATATGTCGGGAATAGCCCTTGATCGCTAAGGGCCCTATAGGTAATATTTTTACCTTTACCGAAAAAGCCGTTGTATACCATCTCAATCATAATTAGATTATTGTTCTTTTTGTTATAAAGGGTTGTTAATTCTTGATTAGTAAAAACTGTTTTATTTCCAGCACCTTTGATAAATTCATCGAGACTCATCATGATTTTACCGGCGCTTTTGATAACATCAACTTTCGTAATAGTACAGTATGAAGTAACAACTGATTTGTAGGACTTTGTTCCTGATCCAGTATGTATCCTGTAGATAAAGACTGGTTCACCTATGCTATATTGTATGGCGCTGTATGGAGCACAGATATAAATTTTTGTGACGCCGTTACCCGCGGTTTCTTCGATGATTTGATTCTGACCTTTTAATTCAGAATAAGGGAAAAGCCGATCATGAAAGCGATCGTAGATGGGCAAGATTCCTGCTTTCTTAATCGAAGGACTAATGAATGGAAAGCACAGATATGGATTGCTGTAATCAAGTGTATGCCGGTTCTTGATAAATACAAGTTCTTTGTTTTTGTTTTTGCCTGCACAAACAAATCCGAATCGCTTTAATAGATAGATAAGATCTGTATGTTTTTCATAGGTAGTTATATATACTTCATCCGTTTTTGTGTTTTGCCAATACCAAAGAGAAACTCCTAAAGCACCTTCACCAAAACGTTTCCCTCTGAATCGTTCAGCTAGACGCAATGTGCCAATTTTTAAACGAGGAATAGAAGGCAATATACGGTCAGACAATACTATGCTTTCATTCTCAAGTTTCAAATAAACAAAGGCTCCAACGCCAATTTCATCATGAAAAACAAGAGCTTTTTCACCCGTATCACTCTTTTTCTTGAACCATATTGAGAAATCCTTATAATCGGCTTTAAGAGGGGCAAAAAAATCATCGCATAGATTGACGTCTTTAAACATCATCCATCTAAACTTTCCTGCCATCAAAACCCCTCCCCATATTAGCCAAGCATATCAAGCAAAAAGCTTGCACCAATAAATCTCTGCATTGAATTCAGTTTTGCTTTTAGGTTTCACTTTGTTCTGGAAATGATGTATTTCATCTCTGATCTACTTAATTACCTCCAAATTTGGTCCATAATAAGTAAGATTTTCTTATAGAAGCATCACGAAAAAAACATTATTATCCAACATATTGAAGTATACCATTTATACCGATGTATATCAAGACGGACTTATATTATAAAAATAACAATGAAATAAAATACACAAAAAATTTCAAAGTGGCATTAGTCAAACACGTCAACAAAAACAACATACTTAACTAGTCAATAATTTTGATGATAATTATTCCTCGCATCCCGCCTCCCTCTAAAACAAGACCAATTTTGGGCATGCCGTTAACCTCCCTGACAATAATGGCTTCCAATAATACTCTCAATATAACTCGTAAAGCAATTGATGTCAATAACGAGCTTGTAAGAAAAATGAAGTACCTTGTTTTATTTTTTGCATTAGTCCGCCTGACGTGCTATGATATAACCGTTAATCTTGCAAGCAGGTGAACTTTTATGCTTCAAACATTCCGAACCTCTGTCGACAGCATTTTACCCGTTGTCGTTATGATTCTTGTCGGTTACTGCTCTGCCCGCATAGGCTGGATTGATGAAAAAATCGGGAATGCTTTTACCAAAATCATTTTAAACATTTCTCTGCCATGCTACATGATTTGGAATATAACAAATTCTTTCGACCGGGATAAGTTTTTGATGCTTTTCAGCGGCATGTTAATCCCTTTTCTTTCCATGTTGATCGGATATGTAGTATCCATTTTACTCAGTATATTGTTCAAGATTCCAAGGGAGAAAAGAGGGGTTTTCCGGACCGCATTTTTCTGCTCCAATACGATTTTTGTCGGTTTGCCCATCAATTTGGCGTTGTTCGGTGAAAAAAGTGTTCCCTATGTCCTTTTGTATTACATAGTTAATACCACTCTGTTCTGGACACTTGGCGTCTATGAAATCAGCAAAGACGGTTTGTCCGCCGTCCCGCTGTTATCCTTGTCCTCTTTAAAGAAAATCGCAACGCCGGCACTATTGGGTTTTATCATCGGGTTAATCTTGATTTTTTTAGGAGTTTCTTTGCCACATTTCGCGATGGACAGCTTCCACAGCCTTGGGAACCTGACGACACCGCTTGCGCTGCTTTTTATCGGTTTTGTATTATATTCAATTCATTTATCTGAATGGAGGATAGACAAGGACATATTGCTTGTCCTTTTTGGAAGGTTCATTTTTTCCCCTCTGCTTGTCTTTATACTTTTGCATTTTATCCACGTGCCCGAGCTTATGGCAAAGGTTTTTATAATCCAATCCGCCATGCCGGTTATGACAAACATTAGTATTGTAGCAAAAGGATATGGGTCTGATTATAAATTCGCCAGTTTTGCGACGGCGATTACTTCCGTTGCCTGTGTGATTGTTATCCCGTGCATTATGACGCTAATTTAAAGAAGCACCGCCTGATTTCTATCAGACGGTATTTTATTGGCGTTTTGTTTTTATGGAAACAAATTTCGTCACAGATTGAAAAAGCAAGTAAAATAACTATTGACATAAGCCAAAAGGTATAATAAAATATGTGAATGTTAACTAGCTAATAATTATGACGATAATGATTAATAAGTTAATAATAACTTTTTATGTATGGAGGTGAAATAATAAAATATGGAAATCAGCACGCATAAAGTCAGCAACAAGGAGATTATTCATCAATTAATTGATTTTGTTATAAAACATAGGAAGATTATGCAGTGTTATTTGGATGAAACAGGCGTTTATCATTCTCAGCATCGCTTATTGATGGTAATTTCTCATAATCCTGATGCTTCACAGAATGATATTGCAAAGTCAATGGATATATCCGCGGCAGCGGTAGCGGTATCCTTAAAAAAATTAGAAAAGAGAGGTTATATTAAGAGAGAGATGGTTAAAGAGGATAACCGCCTAAATAAGATTATAATAACTGAGAAAGGGAATAAGGTTGTAGAACAAAGTAAACAAATTTTTGACTATGCAGACCAAAAGGTTTTTGAGGGGCTTACCGAAGAAGAGAAGCATACTTTATCAGGCTTATTAAAAAAACTTGATGCCAATTTAGCCAAGATGGAAGATGAAATAAAACAAAAAAAGAAAGGGTACAATGGATGAAACGGTATTGGAAATATGCTAAACCATATTTACCTGCATTTATAATAGGGCCAATTCTAATGATTGTGGAGGTTATTGGCGAAGTTGTAATGCCTCTGCTACTTAGCAATATCATTGATAACGGAGTAGTTGGCCGCAGGGGCATTCCATATATAATAACGACTGGTATAACTATGGTATTGACCGCAATGTGCATGATGGCAGGCGGTGTAGGCGGCGCTTATTTTGCAATTAAGGCCTCCACAGGATTTGCTAACGATTTGAGAAAAGATCTGTTTAATCAAATTCAGAAGTTTTCATTTAAGAACATTGACCAATATAATACAGGTTCTTTAATCACAAGACTGACGAATGATATCACCCAAATACAGAACATGATTCAGATGATGTTAAGATTGGCATTAAGGGCGCCAGGTATGCTTATCGGCGCACTGATAATGGCTTTTGTATTAAATCCAAAGCTGGCATTAGTAATTTTGTGCGTAATACCGCTGTTATCCCTTGCAATCTACTTAATTATGAAAGTAGCCTTCCCGAGGTTTACAACCATGCAGAAGAAGCTGGACGCACTTAATACTACCACACAGGAAAATTTAACAAATATCAGGGTTGTAAAATCCTTTGTCAGAGAAAAGTTTGAAGAGAAGAAATTTAAAATAGCTAATACTGACTTAAAGGAAAGCACATTAAGTGCATTGAAGGCTGTTATCTTTACCATGCCAGTTATGACCCTTGCGATGAATATTACAACTATAGCAGTTGTATGGTATGGCGGAAATCAGATTATTGTAGGCGAAATGACTTCTGGCGTTTTAACTGCATTTGTAAACTATGTTGTCCAGATCCTCATGTCGCTGATGATGGTTTCCTTTATTATTCTGAACGGTTCAAGGGCCCTTGCATCTGCAAAACGTATCAATGAGGTTCTCAATACAGAAATTGACCTTACTGATGAAAAAGCCCTGCATAAGGACCTCACTGTTCAGCGCGGCAAAATCGAGTTTAGAGGGGTTAACTTCAAATACTATAAAGACAGTGAAAAATGGGTTTTAGAGAATATCAATTTTGTTATCAATCCTGGTGAAACGATAGGCATTATAGGTCCAACCGGCTGCGGCAAGTCAAGCCTTGTGCAGTTGATTCCAAGATTATATGATGTGGACAGCGGGGAAGTGCTGGTTGATGACGTTAATGTCAAAGACTATTCGCTAAAGAATCTTCGCGACGGAGTCGGCATAGTGTTTCAGAAAAATGTTCTGTTTTCTGGAACTATAAAGGAAAACCTCAAATGGGGCAATGAAGATGCAAGTGATGAAGAGGTAGCCCAATATGCAGAAATTGCGCAGGCACATGGATTTATCACTTCATTTGCGGATGGATATGATACCGAACTGGGTCAGGGCGGTGTCAATGTGTCCGGCGGTCAGAAGCAAAGATTATGTATTGCCAGAGCATTGCTGAAAAAGCCGAAGATATTAATTCTTGATGACAGCACAAGTGCAGTTGATACGGCAACGGAAGCAAAAATCAGGGAAAGCTTTAATAACGTGTTGAAAGGTACGACGAAGATTATCATTGCCCAAAGGATTTCTTCAGTAATCAATGCAGATAAGATTATTGTTCTCGATGATGGAAAAATTGCCGGTATAGGTACTCACGACGAGCTAATGAAAAAGTGTGCAACATACTCCGAAATCTACTACTCACAAATGGATAAGAAGGTAACAGCATAATGAGTCGTATCAGTGAAGAAAGAAAAGAAATATTACTACGCAGGTATGGAAGTAAAAATATAAATTCTGGCCCGGGGAAAGTAACACCGCCTGCTCCCGGAGGAAGAAGGCCAGGCGGTTTTGGGCCCCGGGGCCCACGGGGCCATATAGGCGGTGGCAAACCGAAAAACGCAATGGCTACAATTAATAGGCTGCTTGCCTATATTGGACGGGATAAGATTAAAGTACTGTTTGTTTTTGCTTGTGTGTTAAGCAGCACCTTGACAAATTTGGCAGGAAGTTATCTTTTGCGCCCTATCATCAACAATCTGGTTGATGCCAAAAGCACTGCGCAGGAGAAAATAAGCAACCTTGTACTCGGTATACTTACTATGGCGTGTATCTATTTGGTCGGCGTTATATGTACTTACCTGCAGCAAAGAATCATGATAGGTGTTTCCCAGAATGCCTTGGTTAAAATCAGGGAAGAGCTATTCCGCAAGATTCAAAAACTTCCTGTAAAATACCATGATACGCACACCCATGGTGACGTCATGAGCCGTTTCACAAATGACCTTGATTCGGTCGGTGAAATGCTCAATAATACCCTGTCTCAGATTTTTTCATGTATTATCAACTTGGTTGGTACCGTTATACTTATGTTCGTCACAAATTGGATACTCGCATTAGTTATTGTTGTGACAATACCTTTATTAGTCTATGTAGGAAATTTGATAGGAAAGCAAAGCAGGAAGTATTTTATAGGCCAGCAGCAGGCACTTGGCGCAGTCAATGGATATGTTGAGGAAACAGTCACTGGTCAGAAGGTAATAAAGGTATTCTCCCATGAAGAAACAACAATGGCGGAATTCGAGTTCCTAAGTGATGACTTGCGTCAAAAACAGATGAAGGCACAATTTTTCGGCAGCATTATAGCACCTGTTATGGGTAACTTAGGCCAAGTTAGCTTTGCATTATCTTCGACAATTGGCGGTATCTTGTGCTTGACGGCAAACTTTGATATCGGCGGCCTCACCATATTTACAAACTATTCAAGACATTTTTCAAGGCCGATTAATGAATTGTCTATGCAGATGAACATAATTTTTGCTGCATTAGCCGGCGCGGAAAGAGTGTTTGAAGTGATGGACGAGGCGCCTGAAAAAGCTGACCCAGAAGATGCGATAGAGATTTGTGCCGAAGGAAACAGGGTAGAAGGTGCACAGATAATCAAAGGGGAAGTAGTGCTGAAGAACGTGACCTTTGGTTATGAGCCCGGTAAGACGATACTGAAAAATATAAATGTAACAGCTAAACCCGGCCAGAAAATCGCTTTTGTTGGTTCTACTGGCGCAGGAAAGACGACCATTACGAACCTGATTAACAGGTTTTATGACATTGAAGAAGGAGAAATCTTGATTGACGGCATCAATATTAAGAATATTAAAAAGGATTCCCTGAGAAGCAATATAGCGATGGTACTTCAGGATACCCATTTATTCTCCGGAACAGTCAGAGAGAATATTCGGTATGGGCGTCTTGATGCAACAGATGAAGAAGTTATTGCTGCCGCAAAGACGGCATGTGCTCATTCCTTTATCGAAAGGCTGCCCCAGGGATATGATACCGTATTGGAAGGCGATGGTGCTAATCTGAGCCAAGGTGAGCGTCAGCTTCTCAATATCGCCCGCGCTGCCATATCCAAAGCGCCAATTTTG
The DNA here is from genome assembly GCF_036762875.1 of [Clostridium] cellulosi. NCBI lineage: Bacteria > Bacillati > Bacillota > Clostridia > Eubacteriales > Oscillospiraceae > Ruminiclostridium > [Clostridium] cellulosi. The sequence goes on from NZ_JBAIZF010000002.1 coordinate 107,787, forward strand.
ATACTTGACGAGGCCACCAGCTCTGTCGACACAAGGACTGAAAAATATATTGAACGCGGTATGGACAGGCTGATGAAAGACAGAACCACATTTGTAATTGCCCATAGGCTATCTACTGTCCGAAATGCTGATCGGATTATAGTATTGGAACATGGTGAAATTATTGAGCAGGGTACCCATGAAGAACTGCTTGATATGGGCGGCAGATACTATCAGCTTTATACCGGCGCAGTTGAGCTGGACTAATATGTGATTATAAAAATAACAACACCCCCGCTGACCTATCGGTTAGCGGGGACGTTTTTTATGTAATATCAGACCGATTGACTGCGCAGGTTTGCTGCTTGGAGCTGCGGTGGATAGGAAAGTTTTACAGGAAGGATCAATTTATAACTCCGCCTAAAGCGGCGCCGAGTAAACCGGTAATAGATGAAATAATCGCTGAAATAACAGTTGTAATCATTACAATCCCTCTAATATTTTATTTTCTCCATTATATCCCTTTTTACACCAAAAAAGAAGAGACTATCCTATGTCTATCAATAACCGCCAATAGCCTAACTAAACCATACTTATCTATCAAATTAAGGTGTCAAATATTTATGATAGAATCTGAATTTGCTTTGTGATACAATTATGTATCACAATATTGATAAAAGCAAAACAGAGGAAGGGCACAATGAAAATACTAAAGAGTGCGGTCCTATGGCTCACATCAATCATATGCGTCATTTTGGTACTGACGGGATTATGTAGTATGCCGTCAAGCGCTGGACTGTTATCTTTTATTATTCCGGCAATACTCCTAAATCCGATTTTTAGAAAATTAACTGCCAAGAAAAAGTTTTACATTAAGAAAACAACCACAATAGCAGCGGTTATAGCCCCTTTAATAATAACTATAGTATTTGCCTGCATATTCCCGGCGCAGACAGACAAAGAAAAAACATTAACTACAGAAACAAGTTCCGCTATCAAATCTGCAACTTCATCATCTGAATCATCCTCTTCATCAGCGCCAGCGCAATCATCTTCACAGACAACAGACACGGCAACTGAATCTTCTGCTCAAGCTTCAAACGCGAAATTAAAGGTTCATTATCTCGATGTGGGACAAGGCGATAGTGAATTCTTAGAATTGCCCAACGGCCAAACCATGTTGATAGATGCTGGGGTTCAAGAACGCGGAGCCGGCATCGTAAGCTACATAAAAGGCCTCGGGTACAATAAAATTGATTATATTATTTGCACACATCCCCACGCTGACCATATTGGCGGCATGACAGAAGTCGTAAATTCATTTGCGATAGGCAAAATATATATGCCGCGTACTTCAAGCTCAGATATGCCAACAACAAAGGTTTATAAAAATCTGTTGTCAGCGATAAAAAATAAAGGGCTTAAAATAAATACAGCCAAATCCGGTGTAACGGTTGTTGACACAGGCTCTTTATCCATAAAGATGATAGCGCCAAATGGAACAAATTATGGCGACTTGAATCAATATTCTGCTGTACTCATGTTACAATATGGAAATATTAAGTTTCTATTTATGGGTGACGCGGGAAACGTTTCAGAAAATGAAATAACCGCCGATGTAAAAGCAGATGTCATTAAAGTCGGACATCATGGCAGCAAAACGTCTACTGGTGCAAGTTTTATCAAGAAAGTAAGTCCTAAATATGCTATAATTGAAGTTGGCAAAGGTAATAGTTACGGTCACCCAACAGCGCAGTGCTTGAAGCGTTTGCAGTCAGTCGGTGCCAAAGTATACCGCACTGATGAATATGGTACAATAATTTTTACATCAGATGGGAATGTAATAACAGTAAATAAAAATGCGTCAAGCATTAAGGAAAATGCCCCCTAATCAAACGCCAATAGCAGAAGAATATCATAAAATCGCGCGGATAAACCATATAGTAAGTTTAGTCCGCCGGAATTAAGGTGTTAGTATGAAATATACGATAGATCGTTTTGAAGGAAATTTTGCGGTTGTAGAATTAGAAAACGGAAAATTTGCAGATATCCCACGGATCGCCATCCCTGCTGAAGCAAGGGAAGGGGATATCATCGAGGTTACTGTTAACAAATCTGAAACCGAAAAACGCCGCAATGAAATAAGAGAGATGGAAGAAAACTTGTTTATTGATTAAAAATTTACTAATTGCTCATTGCAATTCGATGGTATGCCATTTAAGGTCAAATAATAAAAGAAATTAAGTCTTAATTGGAAGTGGCTTTAACGTATTCGACCACTTATGTTTTCACAGCGACCATCTATTGAAAATCAATAGATTTGGTCGCTTTTCTTATATATAATGAAATTGACAAAGGCGCAGGAGGTGAAATCGTGAAGGTTGAAGTAAAAATCGACGAGTCTGTTTCCGAACCCAAAATTATTATAGTGACTGATAAGATGACAGAAGAAATAAACGAGATTGTCAGAACGATCTCGGGAACGCAGCCACAGATGATTGCCGGGTTCAAAGGGGACACCGTTACCATGCTGGATAAAAGAGATATCCTGCGGATATATGCCGCAAACGGCAAGGTTTACGCAGTCACTGCCTCAGATGAGTATGTTCTTAGATACAGGCTGTATGAGCTGGAGGAATGTTTGAAACGGGAATCATTTGTGCGGATATCCAACTCGGAAGTTGTTAATTTGAAGAAAGTTAAAAACTTTGACCTTAGTTTCACCGGTACAATCTGCGTCACTCTTACTGATGGAACCGTTACGTATGTTTCAAGGAGATATGTATCAAGAATCAAAGAGGTTTTAGGGATATGAGGTGATCCGTTATGAAAAAGAAAATATTGCTGCGTTGCTTGGCTGGCGCGCCAATCGGACTTGCTGTCAGCACCATAGTTACGATAGTTATTTCATTGATTGTCAACGACGGCAGATACCATGCTATAGTGCCCGAATTAGCATCGGATTTCGGGACAGAGATGAACGCGGTTTTGATTCAGGCCATTTTCTCAATGCTTTATGGAGCAGTATTCGGCGGTGCCTCTGCCATATGGGATACAGATTGGAGTATTTTGAGAATGACAGTTACTCATTTTATTATCTGCTCTATCGCTACATTTCCTATTGCCTATCTAATGAGATGGATGGATCATACTGCTGCCGGAATATTGTTGTACTTCGGAATCTTCGTCGTTATCTATGTAATAATCTGGTGCAGCCAGTATACTAAAATGAAACAGAAGGTTCAGGCGATGAACAAAAAGTTGAGTGAAACCAAGTAATTAAGAAGAGACTTAACTTTAAAGGCGGTTACAATCCCCAATTGAGGATGTAACCGCCTTAATACGTTCAACCATATTTGATTGAAGAAATTCATTTTATGGCGTCTATGCCTCTTTCGCCAGTTCTGATACGAATTGCGTCAGAAATATCGGAAATAAATATCTTCCCGTCTCCCACGTCGCCAGTCTTGGCTTTTTCGCAGATATTCTTGATGACATCTTCAAGCTGGTTATCTTGAACAACAAGTTCAATTTTGATTTTGGGTAAGAAATTTATGTCCACTTCTGAACCCCTAACAATTTCTTTCCACCCGCTTTGATTACCGCAGCCCATAACTTGTACGATGCTCATACCGTTTAAGTTCAGGGCTTTGAGTACATCTTTAATCTCTTCCAACTTTTCGGGCCTGATGAAAGCTTCAATCTTCTTCATAGTGCCACCTCCCATAATTCTGAATTAATCCATGCCGTTGAAGGATGGATAGGCGGATTCTCCGTGCTCAACAGTGTCAAGCCCGATATCCTCTTCTTTAGGCGATACCCTGAGCTTTTTAACGCAAAGTTTAGTAATACCAAGTGCGATCAATGTACCGACGACGGCAACCGCAATTGCAATACCGATTGACGCCAGTTCACGGACAAAGAGTTGCCATTGGCCGAAAACAAGCCCGTTCCACTGAACCGCATCTAACTTTGGGTCGGGGTTGAAGCCATTCTTGGCAAACAGGCCGGTAGCGATTGAGCCCCAGATACCGCCGATACCGTGGCAGCCAAAGGTGTCGAGCGAATCGTCATAGCCTAACTTTGGCTTCACAACAGAAATAAAGAAATAGCAGATAGGACTGACCAATGCGCCGATAATGATCGAGGCCCAGATTGGAACATAGCCTGCGCCAGGCGTAATAGCGACAAGCCCGACAACCGCGCCGGTTGATGCACCAACTAAAGTGGGCTTTTTATTTCTAATTTTCTCAATCAGCATCCAGGAAAGAATTGCCGTTGCACAGGCGGTATTCGTAGTTATAAAGGCGTGTATAGCGAGGGAGTTGGCTGCACCTGCACTGCCTGCATTAAACCCGAACCAGCCGAACCATAGAAGGGCCGCGCCGAGGAATACAAAAGGAATGTTGTGCGGATGATAGGTTGCCTTACCGTAATTCTTGCGCTTTCCAAGTACAATGGCAGCTACCAGCGCACTGACACCGGAGCTAATATGAACTACAGTGCCGCCAGCAAAGTCAATGGCTCCAAGTTTCATCAGGAAGCCATTGCCCCAGACCATGTGTGCTAAAGGATAATAAACAATAATGGACCATATTGCGATGAAAATAAACAGAGCGGAGAAACGCATACGCTCAACAATGGCACCTGTAATCAACGCCGGAGTAATTATGGCAAACATCATTTGAAAGACTGCGAAGCAAACGGTGTTGGGTGCGTAAGCTGTGGCCGCTGAGCCTTCCGTCAGACGCATACCAAACCAGTTCAGGTCACCGATGAATCCTCCCGCCCCTCCGCTGAAGGAAAGCGAAAAACCAATCAGAACCCAAAGCAATGAGGCAAGCCCCATGATAAAGGCGGATGACATTATAGTGTTGATTGCATTTTTACGTTTAACCAGACCTCCGTAAAAGAAAGCGAGGCCAGGAGTCATTATAAAAACCAATGCTGAAGATATAAGTAACCAGGATATATCGCCTGAATTTAATGCGTTCATGCTATTACCCTCCTATAGATGAAATGAGTTTTCGCAATAATCCAGATTTTATATCTGACTGCCGGCAAATCAAATATAAAAAAGAGGCCAACGTCTACATTACGCTTTACTGTAGACTATGGCCCCTTTGCCAGATCACTGCATCAATTTGCATATACTATACCACAGTATATGCAAAATTGCAATATTTATTTCTGAAAATTGCAAATAAAAATTATAAAAAGTATCTCGCTTTTTAATCAAAAAATTGTATAATATTGAACAAATGCCAATATAGCTTGATTTATACCTCGTATACTGATTTTGCTGCTTGATTATAGATTACTACAAAATGAATAATAATAAATAATAAAATTCAAAAGTAATCAAATAATTATTTTTGATAAAAGGTGTTTACAAAACTGATGGGAGATTGCAAGTGATACGCACGACGGAAGGGGAAAGTGGCACCCCTGCTTATGCAAGGGGTGCACTTTCAGAGCGTAAATATGAGCATATATGCGTTATAGCGAACAAAAAGAGAATATTAGATTAGGCGCGGAACACATGCCTTTTGGGATTGCGAAATGATTAGACCACGCTGAAAAGGAGCTTGCCGTAAGTGGGGTACGGCCAGTATTTTTCGCCGACCAGGCTTTCAATTTCGTCCGCTGTGGCACGTGTGTCTTCCATAGAAGCGAACACAGAATTGCGGTAGTACATTGCTTTTTCCAGTATATCTTCGAAAGAGGGCTGCTCGTTAACGACCTTTTCAAGAGCCTCCATCTTACGGTAAAGCTCGGCGGAAAGAGCGGAAAGTTTTTTGAGCAAGGTTTCTTCCAGCTCACAGCAAATTTCCGCATTAAGCTGCTTCTTGTTGAGGGCTTCCTTGCTTATATCCTTCATGTAAGAGCAGACGGCCGGGATGATATCCTTTTTGATCATGTCAATCATAGTCAAAGCCTCAATATGAAGCTGTTTACAGTAATTCTCAAGCTGGATTTCATAACGTGCATGCATCTCAGCTCTGGAAAGCACTCCGAATTTTTCAAAGAGGGCAACGTTTTTCTCGGAAATATAGTAAGACAATGCTTCAGGGGTGGATTTTAGATTCAGCAGGCCGCGCCTTTCCGCTTCTGCGACCCATTCTTCGGAATAGTTGTTGCCGTTGAAAATAATACGCTTATGTTCTTTAATGGTTCTGCGAATGAGATTATTCAAAGCGTCGGTGAAATCGTCCGCTTTTTCAAGTTCGTCCGCAAATTCACAAAGGGACTCTGCAACAATAATGTTCAGAATTTGGTTCGGGCAGGCGATTGAGAGAGAAGAGCCAAGCATGCGGAATTCAAATTTATTGCCCGTGAAAGCAAACGGAGAGGTGCGGTTGCGGTCAGTTGTATCCCTCGGAATGGCCGGAAGGACGTCAACGCCGATTTTCATGAATGTTTTACCCTTATGATGGTAATCGCTTCCGTTCTCAATGGATTCCAGAATTTTTTCCAGTTCATCTCCGACAAATATAGAGACGATTGCGGGAGGAGCCTCGTTCGCGCCCAGACGGTGATCATTACCCGCGGTGGCAACGGAAGCGCGTATAAGGTCCTGATGTTCGTCTACTGCTTTGATGACGGCGGCGAGGAAGAGCAGGAACTGCGCATTTTCACGCGGAGAGTCACCGGGTTCCAGCAGGTTGATTCCGGTGTCTGTGGAAATGCTCCAGTTGTTGTGCTTACCGCTGCCGTTGACGCCAGCGAATGGTTTTTCATGAAGCAAACAAGCCAGCCCATGCTTTGCTGCAACCTTTTTCATTATTTCCATGGTAAGCTGATTGTGATCGGTGGCGATGTTGGCAGAAGTGAAAATCGGTGCAAGTTCATGCTGTGCCGGGGCAACTTCGTTATGCTCTGTTTTCGCAAAGATACCGAGCTTCCAGAGTTCTTCATTCAAATCTTTCATATAAGCGGCGACGCGCGGCTTAATTACGCCGAAATAATGGTCCTCCAGTTCCTGACCTTTCGGGGGTTTCGCTCCGAACAGGGTTCGGCCGGTATAAATCAGGTCTTTCCTTTTTTCGTATTGCGCTTTATCGATGAGGAAGTATTCCTGCTCCGGGCCGACCGTGGTGATGACACGACGGGCAGTCGTGTTGCCAAACAACCGAAGCACGCGCAAGGCCTGCTTGTTGATTGCTTCCATGGAGCGGAGAAGAGGCGTTTTTTTATCAAGCGCTTCGCCGCCATAGGAACAAAACGCAGTGGGAATGCACAATGTTCCATCTTTCACGAATGCGTCACTGGTTGGGTCCCAGGCGGTATAGCCTCTGGCCTCAAAAGTGGCTCTCAGCCCGCCGGACGGAAAGCTGGAGGCATCAGGTTCCCCTTTAATAAGTTCCTTGCCGGAAAACTCCATAATAACTTTTCCGTTATCCATAGGAGAAATGAAGCTGTCGTGTTTTTCCGCTGTAATACCGGTCATCGGCTGGAACCAGTGAGTGAAATGGGTCGCGCCCTTTTCAATGGCCCATTCTTTCATGGCGTTAGCTACTACGTTAGCAACTTCCAAATCCAGCGGTTTGCCTTCTTCTCTGGTTTTCATAAGTGACTTATAGATATCTTTGGGTAGCCTTTCTTTCATGACGGTCTTATTGAATACTAAGCTTCCGAAAATTGCAGGGACATTGCTCATTGAAAATCACTCCTTGCACAGAAATTCAAAAAAATAAAAGAAAAAGGCGCTGCAGGTTCCCCTACAGCGCCTTTGCTGTGATGCAACTATTATAAGATAACCGCAAATGAATGTCAATACCAATTTGCATGATTTAATAATAATTTATGCAATAACAAGTTTAAATGTTCGCTATATGCCGTAAAATTTCTTAAAAGTGCAAGATACCATTAAATTATATGCAAAAATTTATTCAAAAAGTATTGACAGAGCACTTAAAAAAATATACTATAAAGAAACACAAAATAACTTTCAAGAGTTAAATCAGATTTCTATAGATAAAAAACAGGGTAATTGAAAAATAAAGAAAATAAGACATACATTACCATATTATGCAGGGATGATAATTGAATTATGCAAAATGAGGGCGAATTTCGTATCCCTTCAGGTTGTGCGATATCCGGTGTTTTTTCGCGTAGCGGAAAAAAGTTTAACGGGGAATCCATTGATATGGGCCATTCTGACACCATCCTCGCGTCCGCCGATTAGGCGACCGTGGTCCACTATATTGGCTACCCCTTTTGTAATAAAGATGTGGTTTAGTAAGTTTAGCTATCTGCTGAAGGGTATTCGCTTGAGAGATAATAAAGAGGCTCTTCATCTTCCTCAATCGCTGGGAAGCGCCCATTTCCTTCAAGGAATCGGTTATCAGTTCTATCGTCGTTTACCTGTGAAACTTCCCCGACGAGAACCGTGCCATGGCCTTCTTCGCCCCAGAATTTGTGATATTGCCACGGCATGAATGTAACACTTTGGCCGGGTGTAATGCGAAGAATGGTGCCGGCTTCCACCTCATATTTGCGGCCGTCGCTGTAAACGGTAACCGGGGTATCAGCGAGCTTCTCGTCTGGAGTTGAGTTATAGAGCTGAATCATCAGGTTGCCGCCGCCGCGGTTAATAATATCTTCCATTTTCTTGAAGTGGAAATGGAAGGGCGTAACTTGGTTTTCTTCTACAATCATAATCTTTTCTGCATAGGTTTTTACATACTGGGGAAGGGTAAGATTCCCGTTCCGGAGAGTAAAAAGAAGGAGGCCGACTTTGTGGAAATCCCCGCTGCCGAAATCAGTGATATCCCATCCAAGCATATTGTCGCGAATTTCATCGTAATCGTGGCCTTTGTTTTTCCAGTCTTCAGGTGTCCAAAAGGCGAACGGCGGCAGTAAAAAATTTTTTTGGTTCATAAGCTGTATCGCTTCACGCATTAATTTGTTGATTTCAGAACGTTTCAAAGTAAAAACCTCCCTACACGAAATCAATTTCTTCTATTGTTTTTCTTGGATGCTTCTTCATATAGCTGTTAGATTTTATTTTCGGACAGAATGAATTCAAGGTCGCTGGAAGCCGTACTGCGGATTTTGTCTTCATCAGTAACGTAATCCAGCACTGCGTCGACCACTGCCATTTCTTTCAGGTGAGAATAGTTTTTGTAATAGTCAAACATATTTTCTTCGAAGTTTGAGAGTAATAGGCAGTCGGCGAATCTTGAAGCCGGTGAATAAGAAACGCCGGAAACAACAATTGTTTTCAGCTTTTTTTTCTTGGCAAGATCCAGCGCCTGAATCACCTGTTTTGAACTGCCAGACTGAGAAATAGCAAAAACTATGTCGTCTTTTTGGGCAAGATTTATGGAATTGATAAAATACTCCGGCAGATTATTGTAAGTGCAGCGGATACCGAGCCTGCCAAGACGGAATCCCATGTACTCGACAAGAGGACTTGTATTCCCAACGGCAATCAGATGTACATAATTGCATTCTTTAATCCAAGCAGCGCATTGCTGCAGTTTATGCTGGTCGATTTTTTCACCGATTGCTGCAATATCTCTTGCGTATTTCTGGAAAATGTTCACTGCTGCATTTTTCTTGGCAGAAGCTTGTTGTGCCCTTCCTGCATATCCCAGATCTCTGGAGAGGCAAATTCGCATTTGATAATAACCACTGTAGCCGAGCCGCTTGCTTAGGCGAACTACGGTAGCCTCGCTTACCCCGCTCAGCTTTGCAAGCTGGGAAACATTCGAATCCACAGCCTTTTCCGGGTTTTTCAGAATAAAATCAGCAACTTTTCGCTCCGCCATGAAAATGTTTTCATACTGTTCTTTAATTACTTCAATTACTGTTTGTCCATTTGTGTAATCCAAGAAAATACACCTCTTTATATTGCAATTGCGGTGACTCGCACACGTCTAATTAAGCCCTATCTACGATTGAGCAGAAAACTAAAAGCAAATCTGCAGGCCAGCAACAAAAGAATCTCCTAGCCCAATCGTGAATTTGGGCTTGTCTATATACTTAGATGGGACGAGGACAGCCTTTTCGGCATACTTGCTTCTTTTAAGCATCGATTGAAACTCTTTTCCTTTTTCGCTTAAGGGGAGTTTGAGAATCTCCGCAATCTTTTCTCTCGTCCCATACGAGCCGCCAGAAGCTTTAACGGTAGCCAGCAGGTTGCCGTAAATCAGTCCGGTTTCAATGTCGCATCCCTTGATTTTATCACCTGCATAGATCGAATAATCTTTGGTATGGACAATAACACCTTTTTTTATGTGGAATTTTTTTTGAATTGTTGCCATTCCTTCAACGCAAGAGAGAATATCGTTCAGATCAATTGGTATACCATATAAAGCTAAGGTGCTCTTGAGTTCTTCTTCGTTGAGGCTGACAATATCAACGGACGGGTATATTGCTTCCATGCAAAATTGTTTGATCTCATTGCTATGATAATGTGCATCTTCAAAAAATACAATACCTTTTGGGTTATTAATCCTATATTTTTCTAAATGCTTCTTGATGATTTCGATGTGTTTTTCAAGCTCCTCTTTTCTTTTCAGGCAGTTGAAACTCGAAAGCACATTACTCCCAAATTCTTCAGCATGGTCCTCAATATAGGAGAAATACGGCGCCGAAAACGGAACAATTTCGTTTACCGTAACCTTTGTGAGAATGAGGCGGTTGGAGACGGGAATCGGAACTTCACAGTCGGCAAAGCGGACCACATCTCCCTTGCGGAACTGGATGATATAGTGAACTTCCTGCTCATGTTTCTGTTTGATTACGTCCGTGTGAACTAGTTGACCGTCATCCGATACAGTATAAATCAGGGGAGAATTCAGAATTTCACAGACTTCCTTTGAGTCGTCGGTTATATGAATGACAGACGGCATGCCTACCGCTGCAAGGGCCATTGCTGCCTGTGCAGCGGTGCCTCCGATGGCGGGCCGCAAATCAAAAATCCCATTCATTAAGCTTGGGTCGTTCAGGTCTACTTCGCCGCCGATTCCATTCACGCAGAAATAGGCGATAGTGCAAAGTAACTCTCCTGTCGTTTTAATGAGAGCGGCAGGTTTGAGCTCTGATAATTTTAGTTTCGGTAACAGCTTCGCGATTAGGCCGTTGAGCTTCTCTACTTGGAAATCGCATATCAGATCAAAGTTAGTGGTATATCCCATGGCCGGGTAGCGTTTCTGTTCCACATGACGTCGGATTGCCATGTCGAGCCCTTCAAAAGCTGCAATATATTTTTCCTCTGTTTTCATGGCACTCACTCCACAATCGTTTATTTTGCAAGATCTATCAAAGCAAAAGCCCTGATTTTTTCCAATACCACATCCATTGCAGCTTGTTCAGAAGGCCCCCAAAGGTTCTGGCAGGAATATTTGAACCCCGGCGTATGTATCGTTTTTACATAAGTTTCCCCCATTGCAACTTGAATGTCCGTGCAGATGTTTACCTTGCGGATGCCATGGCGGATTGCGTCTTGTACCTGTGCGAGGGGAGTGCCGCTTCCGCCGTGCAGAACGATAGGAAGATTCACCATTTCACGGATTCGGTCGAGGCGTTCAATGTTGAGATGGGGCTGAAAGGTATACTGGCCATGCTGTGTACCGATTGAAACTGCCAGAGCATCAACTCCGGTAGCGCGGACAAATTTCAGCGCTTCAGAGGGGTCTGTTTGAGCTGCTTCCGGTGAATCAATTTCATCTTCTTCACCGGCCAGCCGACCGATTTCACCTTCTACTGTCACACCTGCAGCATGGGCACGCAGTACCACTCTTTTCGTCACTGCTATATTATCTTCAAGGGGAAGTCCGGAACCGTCAATCATGACAGAGGTAAAACCGGCATTGATTGCGCTGTTGCAGTCTTCAAAACTCGTTGCATGGTCAAGATGCAGAGCAACAGGGACCGTGGAATTCCTCGACGCACGGTAAGCAGTTTCCATTGCACCTTCAAAGCCGCCCATACGGTTGATTTCTAACATACCGCATTGAAGAATTACTGGGATATCGGCTTTTTCCGCTGCATGTATGATTGCACGCGCAACCTCATAAGACCAGAACTCAAAAGCGCCGATTGCTATTTTCTTTTCTTCGGCGATTGCAAGGATTTGTTTCATTGGCACTAAATTTGTCAGTATCATATTCATTCTCCTTACGCGCATCCGGAGCTCCGGCTTGCGTTATGATTTTGTTTATGCTATAATCCAAAATAATCTTAAATATGCCGCAGACAGTGTATCACCGTAAGGGCGAAACATGGTTTGCAGCCATAAATTATTGAGAGGATTATTACAATGAGAGGTTCGTCGCAGAGACATCAAAAAATACTGGAATTACTTGAGACCAGAGGAGAAATTTCAACTACAGAATTAATGAAACTCTTGAACATTTCACGGGAGACAGTCAGACGTGACTTGAACTTGCTCTCAAATCGGGGCCTGCTAATCAAGACACATGGCGGGGCCATTTCGATGGAACACAAGGCAGCCTTTGGCTTCTTTACTCCGCTCAACAACCGCAGGACTGCATTTCAGCACGAAAAGCAGGCGCTTTGCCGGTATGCTGCTTCCCTCGTGGAGGACTATGACACCATTTTCCTTGATAACAGCACAACCGTCGAACATCTCATTGACTATATACCGAAATATTACAAGCTGACTTTCATCACCAATTCGATTCCTCTTCTGACAAGATTTTCAATCCTGCACAACCAAAACTGGAAGGTATTTTCTCTGGGCGGATTTCTCAGTTATGAGACATGCTCGGTCGGACGTTTTCTCGCGACGAACAGCCTGCAACTTTTTGAGCCCACCAAAGCGTTTGTCTCTTGCCACGGAGTAGGAACGGATTTCTGGGTTACTGATACCGAAATGGAAGATGTGGAGATTAAGCAATACATCGTCAAAACATGTAAGGAAACTGTCCTGTTGGCGGATTCCTCGAAGATAACGCGCCCCGGCGTTATCCGTATTGCCGATGCATCGGATTTTCACACCATCGTAACCAATAAAAATGTTGATTCCGAGTTTCTGTGCAGCATGGTTAATCACGACTGCAATGTGAAGCTAGTCTGAAGTGATGAAAGCAACTTTGGTATCTGACTCCGAGTAATGGGATCGGTTGTTTATTCATTACTGAATACAATACTTCGGCACCGCATTGTAAAATACGGTGCCGATTTTTATTTTAAATGCTGTAGAGGGTAGCCTTTCCAACAGCGTGGAAGATCTCAAGTTTCTGATTGACGACTTCCTTCATGGCAGCGATGCAAGGCGGCTCGATGACGTTCGGCTCTCTCAGGCTTTCGTCTTTGAGCACTTCACGCATCTTATTGAAATAAGCAGCTTTGATGTCGCTTGAAATGTTAATCTTGTTGATTCCAGAGACAACGGCATGGCTGATTTCTTCATCCGGGTTGTTGGAACCGCCATGGAGGACGAGCGGAATGGCAACCTTTTCCTTGATAACCTTGAGCAAGTCAATCCTGAGCTTCGGTTTCATGCCCTTTGGATACAGGCCGTGAGAGGTGCCGATTGCTATGGCAAGGGTATCGACGCCGGTTTCTTTCACGAATTTTACCGCCAGGTCCGGATCGGTGTAAATAATCTGATTTGCGCCGGCCTCTGCATGGGAATCCGTTGTTCCGATCGTGCCTAATTCACCTTCGACGGAAACGTCAACGGCATGGGCGATTTCGACAACCTTTTTGCAAATGGCAACATTTTGTTCAAAGGGCAGAGAGGAGCCGTCAATCATAACGGAAGTAAAGCCGTTTTGAATCGCGAGCACAACCTGTTCGAATGTTGCACCATGATCGAGATGAATGCAGACCGGGACAGTTGCTTTATGAGCCTTTTCCACAATTGACTTGACCACTTCAACGCCGATAAATTTCAGTTCATCGGGATGAATCGCGATAATAACCGGCGCTTTCATCTCTTCGCAAGCATCAAGCACACCGTTAAGCATGGAATAATCGCTGATATTGAATGCTGGCACAGCAAAATTATGCTCGTTGGCTACCGCCAGGATGCTTTTCATATTCATTAACATTTGAAATACCCCCAAAAAATTTAGTCGAATTAATTCTTAACGGATCCTGCTGTCATGCCTGCGATGAAATAACGCTGGAAGAACAGGAAAAGAATCAGTACAGGTAATGAGCCGAGAACACTCATTGCCATCATCTGGCTCCACTCATAGGAATGCTGCCCCATCAGCAAGCTGATTCCAATAGGTACGGTTCGCTTATCGTTTGTTTTTGTAAGGGTTAGGGCAAAAAGATATTCATTCCATGCCTGCATGAATGTATATATTCCAACCGAGACAATACCAGGCACTGCGGTTGGCACAAGAATCTTCCAAAGGGCTCTGGACCGTGTCCCGCCATCAATCATAACAGCCTCATCAAGCTCTCTCGGTATCGTGTTGAAATAGCCTGTCATCATGAGTATAGCGTAGGGCAGTGTTAGCAACAAATATGTCAATATCAGTGCCAAGTAGGTGTTGTAAATATTGAAGCTAACGATTAGGCTTAGGTAAGGGATTAGCAGCGTAATAGGTGGAATGGCTTGAACGCTGATAATGACTGTGTTTATAATTTTTTTGCCTTTGAAATCAAATCGGCTGAAGCTATATCCTGTCAAGATGCCTAAAATAAGCGTAAGAGCAACAACAACTAAGGATATGAAGTAACTATTTAGGAAAAATCTAATCTTCTCAGGGTTATTGAGAATTTGCCGGTATGCGTCCACGGTGAAAACTTTAGGAATCAAACTCGGTGGCCATGCGAAAATTTCGGGGTTCGGCTTGAAAGAACATACAACCATCCATAGAATCGGAAAACCCGCGAATAGTGCGCCTAGCATCAGCAGAATTATAATGATAACCTTGACATATAATTTTTTCTTTGTGATCAAATTCAATCACTCGCTTTCTGATGCCTGACATAAAAGACAGCAATAATTGTGCAGATAATCAGTACGATGACGGAGCTGGCTGATGACATTGAATACTGGAAACGGCTGAAAGCTTGCTTATAAATATAAGTACTCAACGTGTTAGTCGCATTAACCGGCCCACCTGCCGTTGTCATCCAGATTAGAGCGAACTGCTGAATCGTCCAGACAAAGTCCAGCATAATTAGGCTGACTAAGATGGGCTTGAGCTGGGGAATCGTAATCAGGAAGAAGGCCTGCGGTGCATTTGCACCGTCAAGCGAAACAGCCTCATATAGGTCGTTTGAAATACCTTGCAGACCGGCAAGAATACTGATCATGTAGAAAGGGTAGCCTGCCCAAATATTGATTAGCGTAACGGCAGGAAGTGCAAGGTCTATGGAGCTGAGCCATTCAATCTGGCCAATGCCGCTCCCTGCGAAAAGCTGCAGTATATAATTGACAATGCCGTGCGGGTTAAGCATCAGCTTCCAAAGTATGGCGATAACTGAGGCAGTAAACATCCATGGAAGAACGTATATTACACGGAAGATTGCTTTTGTTCGTGCTTTAAGATAGGAAGTATTCAGGAGCATCGCAAAAAGCAAACCAAGAATCAGGTGTGCTACCACACTTACGCACACAAAGTAAAGTGTGTTTTTAATTGCGTTTGTGAACTCACTATCAGTTAATATCGCAACGTAATTGGAAAATCCAACGAATTTCGGAGAATCTTCTATGATAACATTATTAAAAAAGGAATAACAAATAACTAACCCGATCGGTACGATTAGTAAGAGAATGATAAGGATAACTGTTGGTAATATGTATAAATAGGGCTCGCTTTTTTTTTGCAGCACTCGCCATCTTTTACTCCCATCGCGTGGGGAAAATATATTTACTTCTGCCATCTGAATCGCTCTCTTTCTCAAAAAGGGCAGCGCGACAAGTTTACAGCGCCGCCCTTTTTGTTGCAATCGTAAAACTAACGGTTAGCTAAAGGCTTTGTTCCATTCGTTCTGGATATTAGAAAGCATTTCTTCTGCGGTTTTGATTTTGCCGTTCAAATAAAGCTGGAACTGCTTGCTGTAGGATCTCATAAGCTCTTCTGAAGTCGGAATTCCAGTGAACTCGTTGATGCCATAGCCTTCTTTGTATATTGAATAGGCGGTTCTGAACAGTTCATCTGCTTGTGAATAGTCGGGGTTTGCTTTTGTGCTGCCGGGGAAAGCATTCGCGTAAACAGCAAGTTTTGCATTTACTTCTGGGCTCATAAGATATTCAATGAATTTCATGGCTTCTTTCTGGTACTTAGAGTTGGATGCAATACCGATGCCCCAGTTTGCAACGTCCATGCCGCTCTGGCCTGTGTAATCATCCATCTTGGGTACGCCCATAACTGTGAAGTTCAGGTTCGGGTTTTCTTTCTTAATTGTAACCAAGTGGGCAAGGGAGTCAGTCATAAAAGCAACACGTCCATTGATGAAATTCTCCGTCATATCCGCTTCGGTCATGGAAGTTGCACCGGAAGCGACAACACCAGCATCGAACAGGGATTTAACAAACTCAACCATTTTGACCATTTTTTCATTGCCAGTCAGGTTTGGCTTTCCGTCTTTCAACATGTTGCCGCCTGAAGCCCACAGCCAACTCATCAGGCAGTTCTGGATACCACTCGGGGAATTGTCGGAAAGTTCAATAATCCATCCGGAAACTTGCGGATTCTTCTTCTTTACGGCAATGCAGGCGTTTTTGAACTCTGTCCATGTTTTCGGAAGTTCATTGATGCCGGCGGATTTCAGAAGGTCAAGGTTTACATACATGGGGTATGCAAAATTGACAACCGGAATCATGTAGGTGTTTCCTTCAACTTTAATCTGCGTTGCAAGCTGGCTGTCGTCGTAATTGTCCTGCTTCATCAGCTCTGTCAAGTTTGCAATTGACCCCTGCTTTGCAAAATCGTAAACCCAAGAGCCATCGAGACCGACAACATCAGCCATCGTTTTTGCAGCGGCACCTGCGGCAATCTGTGTCTTGGTGTCAGCATACGGGTTGCTCAAAAGCTTAATATTAATTCCCGTTTGCTTTGTAAAATCTTCGCAAATGCCTTTCAGTGCACCATCTGGGAGTTCTTCTTCCCACCACTGCTGGAACTCAAGTGTCACATTACTGATTGATGATGATGAGGTACTTGATGATTCAGTCGCTGATGAATTTCTACCACTGGAACATGCGGAAAAACTAAGTGTCATTAACGTAGCTATTGCTACAGCCAAGCCTTTTTTAGCATTAGAGCTAAATTTCATACTTTTTCCCTCCCATATATAACACACAAATAACATATATAAATATTAAATTAAAATGCCTCTGACTCTTCTGCTCTCTATGTTTTTGCTTTTCTTCCTTTTCCTCCTTTTTTATAATTTAAGCAGAAGATTCAGACATATGGGTACAACTTTAGGGTAAAAAAGTAATGCCGTTACATCTTCCTGTAAAAAAATTTCACGACTCAATATAAATATATATCAATAATATTCAATTTTCCGACATTAATTTTTGTGCCTTATGCCTATATTATAAATTATCGATTCACAATGTCAAGAATAATGTGCAATTTAACCAATTTACTTAACAAAAGCAGACTTGTTCAAATTTTCTTTATGCAGCTTCTACCTTTATTATAAATTAAAATTTCGTGATGTCAAGAGAAAATGTGTAATTTACTCAAAAATATATGTTTTTGTGTTTTTTTATGCCCGCTTAATGAGCATTTACGCAAATTAACTCAACAAAAGCAGACTTACTGTTTCCTTAGGAAATATCATGGAAGGTATTAAAAAATTCCGGACGGTTCTTAAAAGCCGTCCGGAATTTTCTATTATATATGGCACGACTACACGCTTTGCGTGTTGAACAATCTAGCGATATCTTGATATAGAAGAAAACAATCCCTTTTGCTAAAAAAGTAGCGGGTAACGCCTACCGAGCAAAAGGGTCATGACGGTCTTATTGAATACTAAGCTTCCGAAAATTGCAGGGACATTGCTCATTGAAAATCACTCCTTGCACAGAAATTCAAAAAAATAAAAGAAAAAGGCGCTGCAGGTTTCCCTACAGCGCCTTTGCTGTGATGTAACTATTATAAGATAACCGCAAATGAATGTCAATACCAATTTGCATGATTTAATAATAATTTATGCAATAACAAGTTTAAATGTTCGCTATATGCCGTAAAATTTCTTAAAAGTGCAAGATACCATTAAATTATATGCAAAAATTTATTCAAAAAGTATTGACAGAGCACTTAAAAAAATATACTATAAAGAAACACAAACTAACTTTCAAAAGTTAAATCAGATTTCTATAGATAAAAAACAGGGTAATAGAAAAATAAAGAAAATAAGACATACATTACCATATTATGCAGGGAGGATAATTGAATTATGCAAAATGAGGGCGAATTTCGTATCCCTTCGGGTTGTGCGATATCCGGTGTTTTTTCGCGTAGCGGAAAAAAGTTTAACGGGGAATCCATTATCAAATCAATTTCGACCATGCATGACAGAAGCAATGGCCTTGGGGGCGGTTTTGCGGCTTACGGCATTTACCCCCGCAACAAGGATCTCTATGCGTTTCATGTATTTTATGACAGCGTCCGTGCCAAGGAAGAATGTGAAGAGGTCATTAAAGCAAATTTCGACGTTAACATAGCGGAAAAAATTCCAACTAGAAGGATACCAGAAATTACAGATGAACCAATGATATGGCGCTATTTTGGCTTGCCCTTTGAAAAGCTTCTAAAAGACGCACGACTGGACGAAAAAGAATTTGTCGCACGGTTTGTCACAAAGGTGAATACGGAGATTAAAGGCGCGTATGTTTTTTCCAGCGGCAAAAATATGGGTGTGTTCAAGGCTGTTGGTTTTCCAGAAGATGTTGGCCGATATTATTGCCTGGAAAATTACGAAGGTTACTGCTGGACGGCGCACGGCCGCTATCCAACCAATACGCCCGGCTGGTGGGGCGGGGCGCATCCGTTTTCCCTGCTGGATTATTCCATTGTACATAACGGGGAAATATCCTCTTATGACGCGAATCGCCGATTCATTGAAATGTTCGGCTACAAATGCGTGCTGCTGACCGACACGGAAGTCATAACCTATATCATAGATTTTCTCAACCGCAAGCAGCGCTTAAGCCTTGAGGAGGTGGCACAGGTCATTGCTGCACCGTTCTGGAGCGAAATTGACCGTATGCCACCGGAACAGCAGAAAAAACTGACCTACCTGCGTAATGTGTTCTCCAGCCTGTTGGTTACCGGGCCGTTTTCCATTCTGCTCGGGTTTACCGGTGGGCTGATGGCGCTGAACGACCGCTTGAAGCTGCGCTCCATGGTTGCCGGGGAAAAGGGCGATATGTTCTATGTAGCCAGTGAAGAATGTGCAATTCGGGCGGTTGAACCGAACATCGAGCGATTCTGGGCCCCGCAGGGCGGGGAACCAATTGTTGTTACTTTGAACGAGGGGGTGAATGTTTAATGGTCATCGATTACTTATCGCCTGATTACGAAGTGGTTCGCAATCAGCAGCGGTGTATTGCCTGCCGTGTATGCGAACGCCAGTGCGCAAACGAAGTGCATTCCTATGACCCGGACCTAAAGGTCATGAAGAGTGACGACAGCAAATGCGTAAACTGCCATCGCTGCGTGGCACTATGCCCGACCCACGCGCTGAAAATTGTAAAGAACAATGATACCTTTAAAATTAACGCAAACTGGACGAATGAGGCTATCAGCGAAATTTTCCGTCAGGCGGGAACGGGCGGCGTGCTCCTTTCCTCCATGGGAAATCCTCAGCCCTATCCAATTTACTGGGATAAAATCCTTATCAATGCTTCGCAGGTGACCAACCCCTCCATAGACCCGCTGCGCGAACCAATGGAAACCCGCACGTTCTTGGGCAAACGCCCCGATAAGCTGGAGCGCAATGCGGACGGCAGCCTCAAGACCGACAACCCGTACCCTAATCTGGAACTTTCCGTTCCTATTATGTTTTCGGCCATGAGCTATGGCTCCATCAGCTACAACGCGCATGAAAGTCTTGCCCGTGCGGCACAGGAGCTGGGTATATATTACAACACAGGTGAGGGCGGCCTGCATGAGGATTTTTACAAGTACGGCTCTCATACCATCGTTCAGGTTGCATCTGGGCGTTTCGGCGTACATAAGGACTATCTGGAAGCCGGTGCGGCAATTGAAATTAAGATCGGCCAGGGTGCAAAACCGGGTATCGGCGGCCACCTGCCCGGAGAGAAGATTGTTGGTGATATTTCCCGTACCAGAATGATTCCTGAGGGCTCTGATGCAATTTCGCCTGCGCCGCATCACGATATTTATTCAATTGAAGACCTCCGCCAGCTTGTTTATTCCCTTAAAGAAGCTACCGCTTATAAAAAGCCAATCATTGTAAAGATTGCGGCTGTGCACAATGTAGCGGCCATTGCCAGTGGTATTGCCCGCAGCGGCGCTGATATCATTGCCATCGACGGCTACCGCGGGGGTACCGGCGCAGCTCCGACCCGTATTCGCGACAACGTCGGTATCCCCATTGAGCTTGCACTCGCGGCAGTAGACGAACGCCTCCGTCAAGAGCATATCCGCAACAACGTTTCCATTGTGGTTGGCGGCACAATACGCAATTCGGCTGATATTGTCAAAGCTATTGCTCTTGGAGCTGACGCGGTTTACATCGGTACCTCGGCGCTGCTGGCGCTCGGCTGCCACCTGTGCCGCACCTGCCAGAGCGGAAAATGCAACTGGGGTATTGCGACCCAACGCCCAGACCTTGTCAAACGGCTGAACCCAGAAATCGGATACAGACGCCTGGTCAACCTAGTTTCGGCATGGAAGCATGAAATAATGGAAATGATGGGCGGTATGGGAATCGACTCGATTGAAGCGCTTAGGGGCAACCGCCTGATGTTGCGAGGAATCGGATTGACTGAAAAAGAACTTCAGATTTTGGGCATCAAGCATGCGGGGGAATAATTGATGAAACGTGTTTATGTGAATGAAAAATGGTGCCTTGGGTGCCATCTTTGCGAATACAACTGTGCTTTTGCAAATTCTGGCTGCGACGATATGGTCAAAGCATTAAAAGATGTGCCTATTTATCCCCGGATTCAGGTTGAGGAAGGCGACAATATCAACTTTGCCGTGAATTGCCGCCACTGCGAGGAACCTCTCTGTGTGAAAAGCTGCATTACCGGCGCGCTCAGCGTGCAGGACGGTGTAATTTTCGTCGATCAGGAAAAATGTGTGGGCTGTTACACCTGCATTCTCGTCTGCCCGTACGGCGCAATCATGCCGGGGCCGACCGGCAACGTGGTGCAGAAATGCGAGCTGTGCATAAACAATTCCTTTGGTGAGCCGGCCTGCGTGAAGGGCTGCCCGAACCGCGCAATTGTATTTGAGGAGAGGTGAACAAAATGAACTATGTGATTATCGGCAATTCCGCCGCGGCGGTTGGCTGCGTTGAGGGAATCCGCTCCGTCGACAAAACGGGGAATATTACGGTAATTTCCAACGAGCCGTACCATGTTTATTCCCGTCCACTGATTTCCTATTTACTTTACGGCAAAACGGACGAACAGAAAATGAAATATCGTCCGGATGACTTTTACAAGAAGAATATGGTGACCCCCCTTCTCGGGGTTACCGCTGAAAAGGTATATTACGAGGCAAAAAAGGTGCTGCTGAATAACGGCAGCAGCATTCCTTTTGATAAATTGCTTTTCGCAACGGGTTCCTCCCCATTTGTGCCACCGATTGAAGGACTGGACACCGTTTCGAAAAAGTTCACCTTTATGAAGCTGGACGACGCAAGGGCGCTAGAAGAGGCCATCGGCCCGCAAAGTCATGTATTAATCGTGGGTGCGGGATTAATCGGTTTGAAATGCGCCGAGGGCATCCGCGGGAAAGCCGGAGCAATTACGGTGGTCGATCTTGCGCCCCGCATCCTGTCCAGTATTCTCGACGAAGAAGGCGCCTATATGGTGCAGAGGCATATTGAAAAGCAGGGGATCACTTTTCATTTGGGAACCAGCGTTGTAAGGTTTACCGCAAATAAAGCAGAACTGGCAAATGGCAAGACCTTGGATTTTGACGTTCTTGTACTTGCGGTAGGGGTTCGCCCGAACACTGCCCTTGCGGCGGAAATTGGGTGCAAAGTGAACCGTGGTATTGTTTCTGACAAGCATTGCAGAACCAATCTGGATGGTGTTTACGCGGCGGGGGACTGCAGCGAAAGTTATGACATAACGGATGGCCAGTACCGTGTGCTGGCACTCTGGCCGAACGCCTATATGCAGGGCGAAACCGCCGGTATCAACATGGCGGGCGGTGAAAAGCTTTACGACAAGGCGATTCCAATGAACGCCATCGGATTTTTCGGCCTGCACGTTATTACTGCCGGCAGCTATGAGGGCAAGACCTATGTCACCCGTACCGAAAACACTTATAAAAAATTGATTACCAAAGGCAATCTGCTGAAGGGCTTTATTTTAATCGGAGAAATTGCCAGAGCGGGGATTTACACCTCTCTGATTCGCGAAAAAACGCCGCTTGATACAGTGGATTTTGACCTAATTCGGGAGCGCCCGCAGTTAATGGCGTTCGCTGCCTCGGAACGGGCTTTGATGCTGGGAGGTGTCAAAAAATGAGGATCAACGCAGACGGGAAACATTTTAAAATCCTGAATGATGAGATACGTGCCGCTGTTGAGCAGGAGATTGTCATCGACAATTGCGAAGGGCAGCGCTACATTGGCGCGGGCATGAGCGGAAAAAACATAACCATCAACGGCGTGCCGGGCAACGACCTCGGTTGTTACCTGGACGGCGGCTCCATCACTGTGAAAGGTAACGCGCAGGACGCAACTGGTGACACTATGAACGACGGCGAAATTGTCATCCACGGTTCGAGCGGGGATGCAACCGGGTATGCCATGCGCGGCGGGAAGATTTTTGTAAAGGGTAACGCTGGGTATCGTGCCGGAATTCATATGAAGGCGTACAAAGAGCAGCAGCCACTGCTTGTTATCGGTGGCGAAGCGGGCAGCTTTCTTGGCGAATACCAAGCGGGCGGTACGATTATTGTACTGGGGCTGAATTCAAACAAGAAAGTCCCGGTGGGCAGTATGTGCGGAACAGGAATGCACGGCGGAAGAATGTACCTGCGGACAGAAACACTTCCGGAAGACTTGCCGAAGCAGGTGGAGGCAAAACCGGCCACAGAAGAAGATATGGCTGCGATTGACGGCTATTTGGATGAATTCTGCGGCCATTTTTCCGTGAGCAAGGAGGAGGTCCTTTCCAAGCCGTTTTTCGTCTTGACACCTAACTCAAAAAATCCGTATAAATCTTTATATACCTTTTATTGATTACAAAAATCAGAAGAGCAGCCAACAGGCTGCTCTTTTTATAAACCTTAACTATGCTATGGCAAACGTACTTAGTCTAAACCGAATACTTGTATTTATTTTGATATATGATATCATGAGTATTGGTATATACCTGCCAACGGAGCGCGGTTTTTGCAGATTAAGAATGTGGTATGTTGCGGCGAATCTAAAATTAGCGGAGGGTATTGCAATGACACAGGATGAACGGCGTATATGGCTTATAAAATACCTTTTGCGGGAGCAGACACCGTACCACGGGACACAGATACCGGAGGATGCGGAAGGGCAAAGAATCCTTCTTCGCTCGTTAATGAATGTTCGACCACCCCGGCCGGTATCAGACGAATTTCTTAAATTGCAGGATGAATACTTGTCAGAACGTAATGCAGAGCGTGGAATCATAGATGTGACAACGCTCCAACCGACAAAAGCGGATAACCGCCTTTTCATTTGGCAGGGTGATATCACTACTTTGAAATGCGATGCTATAGTAAATGCCTGTAACAGCCAGATGCTCGGATGTTTCCAACCGATGCACCTTTGTATCGACAACTGTATTCATACTTATGCCGGGGTGGAGCTTCGCCTGAAGATGAATGAGATCATGCAGGCGCAGGGGCATGAGGAACCACCCGGACAGGCAAAGATAACGCCGGGATATAATCTTCCCGCAAAATATGTACTGCATACTGTGGTTTCTTAAATTATATAAGAATTTAATAAAAAGGCACTTGAACCTCACGTTACGTTATGTTATATAATGCGTGCATGGAGGTAATGATTATGAAGAAGAATTTAGTGAAATTATTAACAAAAGATAAGGAAATAAGACTTTTTATTGTTGATGCAACGAATATTCTGGAGCGTAGCAATTTAAGAGATATGAAAACAGATTTTGCAAGACAGCTTTATACGAACATATTTATAGATTGTTGTCTATTACGTGGCTTTTTAACCGAAATCGATCAGCGTATAAATGTAAGTATTCGGTTTAAACCAGCTGGGTATACGGCTTACTGTGATGTAGATGGAAGAGGCAATGTTAATTGTATTTTTTCTTCCCGACTAGCTTCTTTTAATGGTGATTTTGCCGATTTAGTCGGAGAAGGGACATCTCTCTCTATTACAAGAGGGAGTTGGACAGGAGGAATGTTTACTGGAACGGTAGAATTAAAGTCTGCTTCAATAGATTCGTGCTTTTCATATTTCTATTTTAAAAGTGAGCAGACAAAAACAATTTTTCGAACATGGATTGAAAACGGAATTGCAAGAGGTTGTTTGATACAACCACTGCCTTTTTACAATATTGATAATTTAAAATTTGTAATGGATGGTATCGACAGTGCAAAGAAATATATAGTTACAGAGCAATGGGCAGAACTGCCCTTGAAGGTTTTCCCATATGCAACAGTAGTAGATGAATATATCGTGCAAAGTGAATGCAATTGTTCAAAAGAGATGTTTTTTGGTATCCTAATGTCTGTTGAAACCGATGAGCTAAAAAAATCAATTAAAGTTGGAAAAAATGAAGAACTGGAATGTGGTATATGTGGTAAGAGGTATATATTTAGAACAAATGATTTAGAAATGATTGTAAAAATGAAGGAAAGTGAACAAAATGGATAGATTTCTTAAGATTGGGGAATTAGCAAGTATGACAGGTATAACTGTCAGAACTCTACATTATTATGATGAAGTCGGTTTATTAAAACCATCTAAGATTACTGAAACAGGGCATAGATTATATGACATACAGAGTGTTACAACATTATATCAAATAATTTCTTTGAAAGACATGGGATTTAACCTTGATGAGATAAAGGATCTGATTCATGATAGATATATAGATATTCGAAAATTCGTTGAGATCCAAATTTCAAAAGTTCAAGAGGAAATTGCCCAGAAGCAGTTACTTTTCAGTAAGCTACTAAAACTAAAACAGGAGCTTAAAGATAATAAGAATATCTCATTAGATGATTTTAAAGCAATCGTCCCATTTATTAATTCCTCAGCAGACAAATACATTACTAAAGAACAGTTAGATAAAATAAAAAATAACTTAGAAAGAGATAAAGCAGAATCAGAAGGAGCAACAGAATGGCTGGAATTCATTTCAAAACTTAATTATTGTTACAAGAACAAATTGCCTAATACAGATTTAAATGCAATTGAATGCATTAATTACTGGAAAGATTTTATGAACAAGTCAATAGGTGAAGATGAGAAACTTAAGAATTCCATATTCTCATTTCATGCTTCTTTGGATAATTCCCAGCTTAGATATGGACTTACTGATGATCTATACAAATATCTAATGGAGTTAATGAAATAAGTAAAGCTTAGTGGATATGTTCACATCTACAGATAGTGCTTAAGGTGCCGTCGATATGTTTCCAACTACCGACAAGTTAAAAGAGGTGAATTTGCAGCTCTATGTACATTTATATTTGTATATAGATCATTAAATATTGGAATGGCTAGTTTCATAGCATTTTCATATCTTATTCTTATATTATTACAAGGAAGTATTTATTAGTTTTATAGATATATATTGATAATAAAAAAAGAAAGCTTTGGTCCTAAGGCTATAAAATTCCTTAGATTTCTAAGAAAGTTAAATATGATTTTATTAGTGGCGCTAAGTATGATAATACCTATCATTAAAAGCAGCAATAAAGATTTGATTATTGCTATTGGGTTATTTTTATTCGGAATAATTGAATATATAAACTACTATTGGTATAGATTAAGCTACGGAAAATCAGGATTTAATATAAAAACACTATTAAATACAGGATTAAAAAAATCAAGTATAAATAAGATGATTTACAAATAATGCCCAAAGGTTGGTTATAGATTATATAATGGGTACTTTATATGTTGATAATCAGCTATATAGAAACATCATGGAACAGTAGGAGAATTTCCTTGAAGATTTAAATTTATGCTAAAATGCGGTGGATATGTTTCCGATAACAGATGGTTTTTGAAGAAATTGTCGAAAGTTCGTAGATATGTTTCCGCAAACAGATAGTTTTCAAAATAGTTCAAGACATCAATCTGAACCGCTCGAGCCATGTTGTCGCTTGTGATTACGTAGGAATTGTTTCTGCTAAAAAGGAAGCAAATAAAATGGAGAAGGCAGGCTTTACTACTACCAAAAGTGAGTTTGTAAACGCGCCCATAATCAATGAACTTCCGCTGGCTTTGGAATGTAAACTGTTGAGCATGGAAGAGGAATTTGGAGAATATCGTGTTGTTGGTGAGATTGTAAACGTAAGTGCAGATGAAAGCATTCTGGGAGAAGATGGACTTATTGATCCTTCAAAACTGGAAGCCATCACTTATGACACAGTACATCACACATATATTAAGTTAGGGGAGACAGTGGGCCATGCCTTCAAGGATGGTGAACAATTAAAATAATCTAAATATCTGCCGTTTATGGGTGTTAATTTATTCTGCTGATTTATTAATGTCCGCCCAAATAAAAGGGCGGACATTTTTTGTATACAAAAACTTAAAAAGTTTAATAAAAAAGAGCCTCAGCTTCAGACAAAGTATCAAGGAGGCAAATCAGCATGTTTACGGGCCGCAAATTCACATTATTAAAACGATAGTAATGATAACTCGACGAAATAACCAAAAAATTCATTGACTTCACAAGAAATGTTATATATAATATATAAACGGATGGAAAATATTTCCGTTATCAATATGCAGCCAGCTTCTCTTGGCCTTAATGTATCAAGTGCCGAAAAACTCAAGTTTAGAAGAGTTTGAAGAATGTTGAACCGGCGTCTTCGTATCGAGTACAGAAAAGTTAATTTTGTTGAATTGGGGTGATGTTTATGTCGCGGTTATACTTATGAATACCCGCAGAAGCGAGAACGTATTCTAAACTTGAGTTTGACAGTCCCAAAGGTGGACATACATTGCGCAGAAAGTTAGGTCGTGAGGAGGAATATGTATGAAAAAGAGTTTTTTGTGTATGGTTTTAACGTTACTATTAGTTAGCGTTACCTTCATTATTCCTATGACTGCCGGAGCTACTAACAACGATCTTGAGGTACAGATGTACAACAGCAACACAGCAGCTACAATAAACGGTATAATGCCACATATCAAACTTATCAATAAGGGCAGTTCAGCGATTGACCTTTCTAAAGTAACTCTGCGTTATTATTACACAAAAGACGGTACGCAACCCCAGAACTTCTGGTGTGATTGGTCAACGGTTGGCAGCAACAATGTCACTGGCACATTCGGCACTCTTTCAACTCCGGTCGCCGAGGCTGACACATATCTTACAATAGGCTTCACAAGCGGTGCGGGAAAACTTGAAGCTGGCGCTTACATAGAGATTCAGGTTCGCTTCTCAAATAATGACTGGAGCAATTATACACAGACTAATGACTATTCGTTCAATCCAACAGCCACGTCATATATCGATTGGACAAAAGTAACAGCATATCTGAACGGAACACTTGTGTGGGGTACTGAACCATCAGGTTCAAGCTCATCAAGCTCATCAAGTTCATCAAGTAGCAGCCCTATTGATGATACAATCACTGTATCAGACCCCGTGGCAAAAAAGGTGGGGTATTCCAACCCACTTATTGATTACAAATATGGTGCTGACCCATATGCCCTTGTTTACAATGGCAAAGTGTATCTTTATATGTCGAGTGACGCTTATGAGTATGACAGCAATGGCAACATTATCGATAATGACTACTCAAACATAAAAACCATATCAGTAATCTCTTCATCTGATATGGTCAATTGGACGGATGAAGGTGAGATTCCAGTTGCAGGCCCAAACGGTGCGGCAAAATGGGCAAGCAACTCATGGGCTCCGACTGTAGCCTGCAAGAAGATTAACGGCGTCGATAAGTTTTTCTTATATTTTGCAAATAATGCTTCAAGCATTGGCGTGTTAACAGCAAGTTCGCCAACCGGGCCTTGGACAGACCCTCTTGGGAGGCCATTAATTACAAGAAGCACTGCTGGGTGCAGTGATGTCACCTGGTTGTTTGACCCGGCAGTATTAGTTGATGACGATGGAACAGGGTATCTCTATTTTGGTGGCGGAATACCAGGATCGTCACAGGCTGATTATGCTAATCCCAGAACAGCAAGGGTAATTAAACTGGGATCTGATATGATCAGCGTCACTGGCAGCGCAGTGACAATTGATGCTCCATTTATGTTTGAGGATTCTGGTATCCACAAATATAATGGAAAATACTATTATTCCTATTGCACAAATTTTGGAGGAGATCATTCAAATGGAGCGCCTGCAATGGGCGTAATCGCTTATATGGAAAGTAGTAATCCAATGACCGGTTTCAGATATGTTGGGACAGTCCTTCAGAATCCGTACAACTACTTTGGAGTTGGCGGAAATAATCATCATGCTATTTTCAACTTCAATAATCAATGGTATATTGCTTATCACGCGCAGACACTTGGCAAGGCTCTTGGCATTACCAAAGGGTATCGCTCGCCTCATATTAACAAAGTTGAATACGACAGCAGCGGCAATATGAAATTAGTTAGCGCGGATATGAAAGGAGTATCCCAGATTTCGAATATTAATCCATATAATGGGGTGGAAGCTGAAACGATTGCGTGGCAGTATGGTATTACAACAAAATCATGTTCCGCCCCGGGTTGCTCTGGTGATGCGTCCAATCAACAGGTTACAAATATTCATAATGGAGACTGGATTGCTGTATCTAATGTAGATTTTGGCGACGGCGCGTCGACATTTGCGGCAAATATTGCCTCATCAGTCGGCGGAAGAATTGTCTTGCGCATCGACAGTTCCAAGGGTCAAATCATTGGCGCGCTTGACTTAGGTTCAACCGGAAGTGAAAATACATGGAAACTTTTATCCTGCAACATCAGCAAAGTAACAGGTGTTCATAATCTATATATGATTTTTGAAGGCAATGGCGGGGCAAACCTATTTAACATGGACTATTGGAAGTTTGTTAAGTAAGGTAGCCTGCATGCTTAACCTTGTACCCGGATTTTAGTGTTATTAACGCCGGTTCAACGTCAACTTCTACCTTAACCGCGCAGTTATTTATCCGGAATATGTAGAAATTGAGATAAATAACGTGCAATCAAACTAATAGGAACCAGACTGCGATTTTTAAAGTTGTAGCATGAATTCCTCCGATAACATGAATAAAGACCATAAAAAGCAGAGTGTCCGCCCAAATAAATGGGCGGACACTTTTATTTTGGTGAGACGAACTAAGGGAAATACGTACATATTATGTAGTCAAAAGGTTTTACATATTTAAATATGGCACCGATTACAAAAGTTGTATTTTGATAATGTAGTTTTTTATACAGACAAGACTCCGGAAAAGTAATATAATATAATCAACGGAGAATATGTCTGGTACGACTAAGGCGCGGAAAGTCAAAAGCACCTGAAAGTGCTGTAGATTTGAAATTTACATAGTTTAGCGTTTAGGCTGCACTCTATCTTTGGCTATCAGAACTCGGTGGAGAATTACTACCCCATTTTACTGGGATGCCGCTTTCTGATTTTATAGTATTGCTCAATGGCAAACAGGGTTATTACTGTCTTGCCGCTTGATTTTTATCTTGACAACCAAGCCATTATGAGTTTTAATCATACCATATCGAAACCATGTCGAACAACAGAAAATTGTTGTGCGAGAGATGTTGCTGATATGAAAAAAGTGTTGAACCGCCTCAAAAACGCATACATGAACTTTCGAATCTCAACGAAGTTGTCAATTTTATATCTTTTCGTGTTCTTACTCTCAATGTTTCTTTCATGGGTTGTTTATTACAATCTAAACTACCGTTTTTCCATTCAGAAAAGCGGCGAACTTTCTATGCAAACTTTGTACTCTCTGAAATCAAACATAACTAACCTTCTGGAAAACGTCGATTATAACTCACGAGTTATCCTATCGAACAATGATGTTCAGACAATTCTGAGCAACGGGCAAAATGAAGATACTTTTGTGGCAGAAAATAGAATGAGAACCAGCTTGACCCTACTGATTAATACAATGCCATCGATTGAATCCATCTATGTTTTTGATAACTACGGGCACTGTTATGGAGCCGGCAGAGGAATGAACTATACCCTTAAAATTTCAAGGATTACGGAAGCACCGTGGTACAACGAGGTTGTGGATCTTAACGGTGCCAGCCTGTTTCGTCTGCATGCCAACAATATTTTCTCTGCCGAAAACAAAGAAAGCAGCGTTTCAATGGTCCGGCTAATCAACGGCACCGTTTCACAGCGCCCGATCGGAATTCTTCTCATGAATATTTCCAATTCGGCATTGGAAGAAAGTTACCATGAAATTGTTAAGAAATATGGAAGCACCGTGATCCTTTTGGATGAATCAAACAAATACATAATCAGCAACGAAAAAATTTCCACGGAGAATGTAGCGGCTATTTTGCAAAATAGTGAAAAAAATCACGATGACCCACTCATTCTGAAATCCGGTGGTAAACGGTTTATCTACTCTTCAATCACACTCGATTACCCAAAATGGAAAATAATCATGGGAATCCCAATGGAAGAAATCGATAAAGAGCTTGCCCTTTACCAGCGTATCACGTTCATCATTATTTTTCTCAATATCATACTTCTGTTGGGATGTATCATGATCTTCTCACGCCTAATCACCATCCCGATACACAAACTGCTCGAGTCGATGCGAGGCGTACAGAAAGGCAACTTCGTTACCGTGCACATGAACACCGGCGCAGATGAAATCGGGCAGTTAAAAGACGGCTACAACTTGATGATTACCAAGATTCAAGAACTTCTGAATAAGATCATCAACGACCAAAGAGCCAAACGGAAACTTGAACTGAACATTCTACAGGCACAAATCAAGCCTCATTTTCTTTATAACACTCTTGACGCAATGGCGTATCTCTCCCTCGCAGGAAAAAACGCGGAGCTATATGACGCCCTCGAAGCTTTGGGAGAATTTTACCGAAAAAGCCTGAGCAAAGGCGGTGAAATCATCTCTATCAAGGACGAGATTGACATTACCCGAGATTACCTATTATTGCAACGGCTTCGCTACGGCGATATATTCACAGCGAAATTCGACATTGATGAAAGCGTTCTGAAGTATAAGACGCTGAAACTGATTTTGCAGCCGTTAGTTGAAAATTCTATCTACCACGGTATTCGGCCGAAAGGTGAACCGGGAGAAATTTGGGTTCGTGTTAAAGGCGACGGCGACCAAATCATTTTCTCAGTAGAGGATAACGGAATTGGTATGCCCGACGATGTCATCAAAGCCTTTCAAAACCGCGACATTAAGGAAAGCGGTTTCGGACTGTGGGAAACGCTTGAACGTATCCGAATTTATTATGAAAACGATAGCTCTTACACAATAAAAAGCTCGAAAAACAAAGGTACAATTATTACGATGCCTGTCCTAATGTCCTTATACTACAGCACATTGAACTGGGACGGCATGGGAAGTGGAACGTTTATTGGCTTTCAAAACTATAAGAAGCTGTTCGTCGGAAATGTTGATAATTTTCCGAAATCTGTTATAAACTCATTTCTCTTTTTACTTGCTTCTGTATTCATTCAAATACCGATATCTCTGTTGCTGGCAATCATCTTAGCCAACGGCGTGAAGGGTGAAAACTTCTTCCGCAATGTTTATTTCGTTCCTGTTGTTTTGTCTACCGTGGTAATCGGCCAACTGTGGATGAAAATTTATCATCCGGATTACGGCCTTCTGAACACTTTTCTTCGGAGCATCGGTCTCTCAAGCTGGGCACATGGTTGGCTTGGCGACCAGAAGACCGCATTAGTCGCTACTTTTATTCCGATATTATGGCAATACACTGGATATCATATGCTTTTGCTTTACGCCGCAATTAAATCGATTAACCCTGAGATTTTTGAGGCTGCGAGGATCGATGGCGCAAGCAGAGCAAAAATCGCTCTACGTATTACGATCCCGATGATTCTGCCAATGCTGGAAGTCAGCGTGATTTTCTCAGTTATCGGTTCACTGAAAGTATTTGACCTTGTGTATGTTTTAACTAATGGAGGACCGGCACAGGCAAGCGAGGTTCCAAGTACATTAATGGTCCGCACAATTTTCATGGGATATCAGTACGGCTACGGCAGTGCAATGGCTGTGTTTATCATCGCGGAATGTGCTCTGTTCACATTCGTAGTCCGCAAGATATTCAAAGCATTGCAAAAGGATTAGAGGTGTCGCAGCTATGAAAAATAAAAATATTCCTATCTGCATTGGAAAAATCATACTCTATATCTGTCTGATAATTTGGGCTATTCTATGCTTATTCCCGATTTACTGGCTATTTACATTCTCGCTGAAAAACAACACGGAAATATTCGGCGGTAATATTATCGGCCTGCCCAAAGTTTATCGCTGGGGTAACTATTCGAATGCCCTGCTGAACGGAAATGTGGGTATCTACCTTTTTAACAGTTTCGTCGTTACAGCATTGACCATTCTGTTTACAATTCTTGCTTCCACCATGGCAACGTTCGCCATGCAGCGGATGCGTTGGAAGCTGAGCAAGGTTGCCATGTCTATTTTGCTCGTGGGCATGATGATTCCGATTCACGCCGCATTGCTTCCCGTATTCGTTGTCATGCGCAACCTGAAGCTGATCAACACCATTTGGTCTTTGATTATTCCTTACACCGGCTTTGCAATCCCGATGGGAATTTTGATTATTTCCGGCATTTTGGACGGAATTCCAAGGGAACTTGATGAATCCGCATGCATAGACGGTTGCAATACCTACCGTCTCTTCTTCAGCATTATCCTTCCACTGCTCCGTCCAGCTATTGCAACGTGCGCAGTCTTCACGTTCCTGCAGTCGTGGAACGAACTGATGATGGCAGTTACCTTCATCAGCAAAGACAATGCAAAAACACTCACGGTAGGTATTCAGTCCATGGCCGGCCAGTACCTCACGGAATGGGGACCTATTGGTGCAGCTCTGATGATTGCAACAATCCCAACTTTGATTTTGTATTTCATGCTGAGCGGTCAGGTTCAAAAGAGTTTCGTTGTCGGTGCGGTCAAGGGGTAAATAAAACATAAAACAGCCATGAACGGGTGATATGATCCTCCTAAAGTAGACCATGGAAATATCCAAAACTACTTTAGGAGGATTTTTTATGGGTAAATCACCGCATAGTGCCGAATGGAAGTTAAGGATTATAAATGAATATCTATCAGGGCGA
>NZ_JBAIZF010000024.1:0-135997 GCF_036762875.1 [Clostridium] cellulosi
CTCAACTGGCTGTTCATAACCGTAAATATAATGCTTTTCCTATGCGTCCGCTTAAATGGCAGTCACCTAAAAAGGTACTGCATGATTTTTTGTCCCTCGGTGTAACATATCTTTGACAAACCTACAATTTTTCATATTAAACTACAATTTCCCTTATTACTTTTTGGCTGAAACCAATGTTCATAATTATAGATTGCATATATTGGAAGAGAACAGAGTAGGACAGTAATGGTTAATACTTATATCCACAACTTTTTGCTATGTATTAAATTTGGAATGAAAAGAGGATATATCACTTCAAATATAGGATTTGAAAATAATATGGCAGGATTTTTTAATAAAATCTGTTTTTTATTCTTGCTTTAAGGCAAAAAAACACCCCATTTTGATGGGCTATGAAGTTGCTATTTCATACTCAAACATCAAAGCCACCAAAATGAGGTGTAATTTTTACAAGTACCACAAACCTGTGTTTATGCTATATTAGCATTATTCCCACTCAATTGTTGCCGGGGGCTTGGAGGTTATGTCGTAGACGACGCGGTTGATGTGGCGGACCTCGTTGACAATCCTATCTGAAACTTTTGCGAGCAAATCATATGGAATTCTCGCCCAGTCAGCCGTCATAAAGTCTGTAGTCACAACGCCGCGAAGCGCCAATGTATAATCGTAGGTTCTGCCGTCACCCATAACGCCGACCGAACGCATATCGGTGAGAACCGCGAAATACTGATTAATGTCGCGCATCAAGCCAGCATTTGCAATCTCTTCTCTGAAGATAGCGTCCGCATCACGCAGAATTTCAAGTTTTTCCTTGGTAACATCGCCTATTATGCGGATTGCAAGGCCGGGTCCCGGGAAAGGCTGACGCCATACAAGATTATCGGGCAGCCCCAGCTCTGTTCCAAGCGCGCGGACCTCATCCTTAAACAAAAGCCTTAACGGTTCGATTATCTCTTTAAAGCGGACATTGTCCGGCAGTCCCCCGACATTGTGGTGGCTTTTTATTACAGCCGCCTTGCCTGTTCCTGATTCAATGACATCAGGATAAATAGTTCCTTGTGCAAGGAAATCGACTTCGCCGATTTTTGAAGCCTCTTCCTCAAAGACCCTGATAAACTCTTCGCCGATGATTTTGCGTTTACGCTCCGGCTCCGTTACGCCGCTTAACTTATCGAGGAAGCGCTTTTCCGCATTTACCCTTATAAAATTAATGCCGCGGTTTCCGAATACCGCTTCTATTTCATCGCCTTCGTTTTTGCGCATAAGGCCGTGGTCGACAAAGATACAGGTGAGGTTTTTGCCTACTGCCTTTGAAAGCAGTGCCGCCGTAACTGATGAATCAACGCCGCCGGAGAGAGCAAGCAATACCTTCCCATTGCCGATACGCTTTCTGAGGTCTTCAATGGTCGTCTTAGCATAGTTGCCCATCGACCAGTCACCGGTGCAGCCGCAAACTTTATATAAAAAGTTATGCAGCATCTTTTTGCCGTTTTGTGTGTGATTAACTTCGGGGTGAAACTGAACGCCGTAAAACTTTTTATCCGGATTCTGAATTGCAGCAACCGGGCAACCTTTTGACCACGCTGACACTGTAAAGCCTTCCGGCAAATCTTTAATATAATCGGAATGGCTCATCCATGTGATTGAAACTTTGTCAAGGCCCTCGAACAGCACGCAAGAATTGTCAAATTCCGTTTCAGTACGCCCATACTCGCGCTTTTCCGCGGCAACTACATTACCGCCCAGCATCTTCGCCATAAGCTGATTGCCATAGCAGATACCGAGTATCGGAACGCCGAGTTTGAATATCTCTTCTGAGCAAGCCGGCGAGCCCTCGTCATAAACGCTGTTTGGCCCTCCGGTAAATATAATCCCTACCGGGTTCATTTTCTTTATTTTTTCCATGGGCGTATCATATGGGTGAACTTCACAGTAGACTCCACATTCGCGGACTCTGCGAGCGATTAGCTGATTATATTGCCCACCAAAATCGAGAATGAGTACAAATTGATGATCCATTACTTTTTCTCCCTGTAACCATATTTTTATTGCTATTCATCGTTTGAATCGGCGAAAAGCAAGTTCTTACGATGAATGAAAACAGACAATACAATGCCTACCGTCATAAACGATGAAACTGTTGTTGTACCGCCTGAGCTGAAAAACGGCAATGCAAGTCCAACAACAGGAAGTACGCGCAGGCACATTCCTATATTAATCATTATCTGAATTGCAAACGCTGCAAATGCGCCAACACAAATCATAGTGCCCATTTCATCCTTGGATAACGCGGCGTCTACTATAATCCTGATAAGTATTATCGACAGCACTAAAATAATAGCAACGCAACCTATAAATCCAAGTTCCTCTCCCGCAACAGTAAAAATCATATCGTTTTGTCTTTCTGGAAGTGTGGAAGAATACAGGGATTGGGTTTTGGGGCCTTTGAATAAGCCATACCCCCAGATTTCCCCGGAGGCAAGTGCTGAAATGCCTTGATTCTGCTGGAATATCTGTTTTGCATATTTGGGATTTGTTGGGTCGAACAGCGCAAGTATTCTATTCCTCTGGGTATTTCCAAAAACCTTATTCCATATA
This sequence comes from [Clostridium] cellulosi, assembly GCF_036762875.1. NCBI lineage: Bacteria > Bacillati > Bacillota > Clostridia > Eubacteriales > Oscillospiraceae > Ruminiclostridium > [Clostridium] cellulosi. Next base: position 2,602 of record NZ_JBAIZF010000024.1, read on the forward strand.
AACGGGGTGGCTATAAGCAGCGCAATAGCACCGCCTGCAAAATAACGCAATTTAATTGGAGTAGAAAAAATCATGAATAGAAAGATGCATACATAGACAAGCATCATTCCCATGTCTTTTGTCAAAAGTATTAGAACGATTGGCACTGCTGCATGAATTCCAAGCAGCAAAACATTCTTAGGTGAGGCTATATCATCTTTTACCAAATCATAATGCTTTGAAAATGTTAAAATAAAAAGGACTTTTACGATTTCAGCAGGCTGAATGGTAATTCCAAAGACATTGATCCACGACCTGTCTTCCGATCCGGCTCGCCCCTTACCGCGGAAAAACGTATACAGAAGTAAAAGTATACTCAACACGGCAATAATTTTCCAATAATTGCCCAGCGTGTGATAGTCAATCTTTGAGATAACTATCATCAGTGCTAATCCAATTATGATTGCGACTACCTGTACTATCGTCGTGCGGTTCAGCAAACCTCCTTTATTATAATAAAGCGTCGCGCTGTAGACAAGCACAAGGCCATAAAGGGCCGCGACAATAGAAAATAAGAAAAGTGTACGGTCGGTCTGCTTGAAATATCTCGCGATCGCACCAAAAACTTTATTCATTAAATAATAATCCTCCGTTAACTTTTAGGCACAGCTGCCTTAAGTCAATTACCGTCATAAATTATTCGCATAAGCAATCGAATCTAAGCCGCAAAATTAAAATAGCGGCTGTCCTTGTCAAAACAGCTGATAAAACAAAACAATACCTGCGGCAAATCACTCGTATAACCATTATATTATGATGGGGATTTTATTTCAAGCTGTAAGAGCCTAAAAACCTTTTGACGCGGCAGGTAATTATGAGTATAATAAACATGTTTGGATTTTTATTAGCGTTTTTGTGCAAAACATAGTCGGATTTTAATCGGTTGACCCTGCTTTATATGACTTCTTTGGAGGTATTTTTTTGTTAAGCGACATTGAAATCGCCCATGCGGCAAAAATTAAACCTATCAAGGAAATAGCGTTTGCGCTCGGTATTACCGAAGATGAAATTGAATACTACGGCAAATATAAGGCCAAGCTTTCCCAATCCCTATTCGACAGGCTTGCGGACAAGCCGTCAGGAAAGCTGATCCTTGTCACTGCCGTTAATCCGACCCCCGCGGGCGAAGGTAAAACTACCACTACAATCGGGCTCGGCGACGCTCTTAAAAAGTTGGGCAAGAATGTTGTAATTGCCCTGCGTGAGCCGTCACTCGGCCCTGTTTTCGGCATTAAAGGCGGAGCGGCCGGCGGCGGGTATGCGCAGGTAATGCCGATGGAAGATATAAATTTGCATTTTACCGGCGATATGCACGCCCTGACTGCCGCGAACAACCTTTTATGTGCTATGATCGATAACCATATCCATCAGGGCAACGCCCTCGGGATAGATCCAAGAAGAGTGCTCGTAAAACGTGCTATGGATATGAACGACAGAGCGCTGAGAAACATTGTCGTCGGCCTCGGCGGAAAGGTTAACGGGTTCCCCAGAGAAGACGGTTTTAATATTACGGTGGCAAGCGAGGTTATGGCTATCCTCTGCCTTGCCTCTGATATTAAGGATTTGAAAAAGCGCCTTGGCAGCATGCTAATCGCCTACCGTTACGACGGAAGTCCAGTATATTGCCGCGACCTCAAGGCCGACGGCGCCATGGCAGTGCTTTTAAAAGACGCTATCAACCCAAACCTCGTCCAGACGCTTGAAGGCACTCCGGCCCTTATGCATGGAGGCCCGTTTGCCAATATAGCCCACGGCTGCAACAGTATCAGGGCGACCAAGCTTTCATTAAAATTGGGCGACTACTGTGTTACGGAGGCAGGTTTCGGTTCCGACCTCGGCGCCGAAAAGTTCTTTGATATAAAATGCCGCGTAGCAGGGCTTAAGCCATCTGCCGTCGTTATTGTCGCAACTATACGCGCGCTGAAATATAACGGAGGCGTTTCAAAAGAAAATCTCTCCGAAGAAAATATAGCTGCCCTTGAAAAAGGCAGTGCAAATCTCCGCGCACATATAGCGAACATGCGCAAATATGGGCTTCCGGTAGTCGTTGCAATTAACCGGTTTGGCTCGGATACGCAGCGCGAAATTGATACGGTCAAGCGAATCTGCTCAGAAGAAAAGGCCGAATTTGCCGTTTCCGAGGTTTTTGCAAAAGGCTCGGAAGGCGGACTTGAATTGGCACAAAAGGTTCTTGAAGCAGCAGAAAAGCCATCTGATTTCAAGCCATTATACCCTCTTGACCTTTCTATTAAAGAAAAAGTGGATGTCATTGCAAAGGAAATCTACGGCGCTGACGGTGTCGATTATTCAGATAAGGCCAAAAAGTCAATCGCTGAAATTGAGGCGCTGGGCGGAGGTAAACTCCCTGTCTGCATTGCAAAAACACAGTACTCGCTTTCGGATAATCCAAAGCTGCTGGGCAGGCCGACCGGTTTCAGGCTTACCGTCCGTGATGTCAGCCTTTCGGCTGGTGCCGGTTTTGCTGTAGTTTATACCGGAGATATTATGACCATGCCGGGGCTGCCGAAAAAGCCTGCGGCTGAAAACATTGATATCGATGAGAACGGTGTAATTTCTGGGCTTTTCTAACCTATAATAAACTTGATTACATATACAAAGGAGGCGGAGTTTTGCAGCGGATAATTACGCACAGTGTGGAAGAAACCGAAAAGGCAGGGCAGGAATTCGCCAAGTCCCTTAAACCCAATGATGTGATTGCTTTCTTCGGGGGGCTCGGCATGGGCAAAACCGCCTTTATCAGGGGCATTGCCCGCGGCCTTGGCATCACAGATCCTGTTTCCAGCCCAACATTTGCTATTGTCCACGAATACCGCGGCAAAATTCCACTCTATCATTTTGATATGTACCGTATAACATCGTGGGATGACCTCGAATCTACCGGATTTTATGACTATCTCGAATCCGGAGGCATTTGCGCTATTGAATGGAGCGAAAATATAGAGGAAGCTTTGCCGGACAACACTATTTATATTGAAATAACCAGGGACGCGCAGGGAAACGACGACAATACGCGCGTTATCACAATAACAACTGAAAATGAATAAACACTAACTGCTGAAACGGCAGCTTTTTTTCTGCAAATTAATAATATTTGAGTGCACAGACTATATAAGCAGCTTCGCGCGGCTTTTGCTGGGAAGAGAGCTATCACTGCTGCTCAAAATTTTTAGCGGCATTATCCTGCGATAAAACGGACAAGTGAACATATGCAGACGCGCTCAAAATCGTCTGCAAATCTTATTATATGGGGACTGTTTAGCAATGAAAATACTCGCGGTGGACACAACGGCGGCAGCCGCGTCGGTTGCGCTTTGTGAAGACGGATTCCTCTGCGGCGAATATTATGTTAATATAAAGCAGACTCACAGCCAAACCATAATGCCCATGGCGGTAAGCCTTTTAAAGAGCTGCGGGGTTGAAATTAAAGATATTGGGCTTATTGCAGTGTCTGCCGGCCCCGGCTCGTTTACCGGTGTAAGAATTGGGGTTGCCGCGGCAAAAGGGTTGGCTTTGCCATTCAATATCCCCTGCGCCTCCGTTTCCTCGCTTGAGGCGCTGGCTACAAATCTTATCGGCACTAACGCCGTTATATGCTCCGTTATGGACGCAAGACGCAATCAATTCTACAACGCAATTTTTGAAAATGTCGGAGACAAACTGAACAGGCTGACTCCGGACCGCGCAATCGCTTTTACAGAGCTCGAAAAAGAAATTTCGGATATTGTTTTGTCCGGAAAAAGGCTGATACTTGTTGGAGACGGCGCAAAAATATGCTATAATAATTTAAATGGAAGAACTAATGCTGAAATCGCACCCTTTAATCTCAGGTTCGCGCATGCTTCAAGCGTAGCGGCTGTTGGAGCCAAGCTCTATAATGCCGGTAAAACTATAAGCGCTGAAGAACTGATTCCGTTCTATTTAAGGCTCCCTCAGGCGGAACGTGAGCTTAAACGGCGCAAAGGTTTTGACGTTTAGCTTCCCATTCTATAATACTTCTTAAATCTATTTCTTCTTGGAGGTCTTATTTAATGATAGCTCTCGGCAGCGATCACGCTGGTTTTCAGCTAAAACAAGAAATCAAAAAATATCTCGACGAGAAACATATCGAATACAAAGACTATGGCACTTATGACGAAAACTCCTGTGACTATCCAGATTATGCCTCAAAAACCTGTGAAGCCGTTTTGAGCGGTGAATGTAAATTGGGTATACTTTGCTGCGGCACTGGCATCGGAATGTCCATAGCCGCCAATAAAATAAAAGGTATACGCGCTGCATGCTGCTCAGATTATTTCAGCGCGAAGTATACCCGCGCCCACAACGATGCGAACATACTCTGCTTGGGCGGCAGGGTTGTAGGCGCCGGCCTCGCCTGTGAGCTTGTCGATGTTTTCATCAACACTCCATTCAGCAACGAAGAAAAGCATGTGCGCAGAATCTCAAAAATTGCTTCCCTTGAATCCAAATAACAATCAATATAACACCACTTTGGGATAAAAACTGTAAAAGCCTAACGACAAAGCAATGTTCCACAAACGTATTCGCTGCATAAAAACAAGGCAGTATTTACCAAATCCATTATTTACAGTATCAAAAATCTTGCTGTAAACTGGGTGCGCCCTTATGTCGCAATATGCTGACCTTGAATTACGAGGTCAATGACGCGATTCCGATTCAGGGGAACATACTTTCAGTTACGCCGCATCGCCGCGGCTAAACAGGGATAAGAGAGTATCTCTCTGCCCGACACAGCAGCGTACCGCGGACATCTCAATGTTTGTGGTATGCAAACAAGTGAACTAAGCAGACACACTCAAAACCGTCTGCAAATCTTATTATATGGGAATTGATTAATATGCCGGAAACAGTATTTATTATGGATCATCCTCTTATTAAACACAAATTGTCACTTATACGTGACAAAAACACGGGATCAAAGGAATTCCGTGAAATGGTCGGCGAAATCGCAATGCTGATGTGCTATGAAGCGACACGCGATTTGCCTCTTCAGGAGGTAGAAATTGAAACTCCTGTCGGAGTTGCGAAAACTCAAGTTATCTCCGGAAAGAAACTCGCTTTCGTTCCGATTTTACGCGCAGGTATAGGCATGGTTGACGGTGTCTTAAGGCTCGTACCAGCAGCTAAAGTAGGTCACATCGGCCTCTACCGCGACCCGCAAAGCCTGAAACCTGTTGATTATTACTGCAAGCTTCCGGGCGATATTGAAGAGCGTGAAGTAATCGTTCTTGACCCAATGCTGGCCACCGGCGGGTCCGCTGTCGAAGCTATAAATCTTATTAAATCCAAAGGCGTCAAAAACATTAAGTTTATGTGTATCATTGCCGCTCCTGAAGGCTTAAAGGCACTGACAGAAGCACATCCTGACGTCCAAATTTACTGCGCTGCAAAAGATGAGCGCCTCAACGATAACGGATACATTCTCCCCGGCCTTGGGGATGCCGGAGACAGGCTTTTCGGTACAAAATAACATACTAAAATGAAATGAAGCCGTCCTTCATCTTGAGAACGGCTTCATTTTTATGCTTTATTTTATAACTTTAGATTATTAATTAAAACGCGTATTTCCGCTTGATTCCACAATTACGCTAATTGCTGTTCCAGTTCGTTTTGACGTATTCATAATTATCATCAACTACTTTTTGGGGCGATATTTGTCCGGAATAAATCTGCAAAAGCGGCGAGGCAACAGTAGGCCAATCGCCGAACTTGCCGTAATACAGAGGATTCTTTGAGAGCATATATAGATTATTGTTCTTCTTCCAGATATTAAAGACATCCTGACCGAAATCGCTCAGGCCGTCATAGACTGACATCTCATAATTAAACGGTCTGGGTGAAGACGTAATTTGTGAATACAGTTTTAGCATGCTGTCGGTTGATGAATAACGCAAAAACTCTTTTGCGGCGTCTTTATGGGTAGCTTTTGATGGTATTACCGCGAAACCGCCCGCATCCGATACATTGATTTCCGGTTCTTTCGCGTTAGCTACAGCCGGGAACTGCATTATTCCTAATTCAAATCCGTTGGGGATATTGCCTGCCGCCTTTGTTTCTATCCACGAGCCACCGAGCAGCATAGCTGCCTTTGACGAGAAGAACTGTTTTTCGGCTTTGTTGGCGTCAATATTCAGCACATCGGGAATATTGTTCGTGATATCGCATGCGATATCCCTGAAATTTTCTAACGCGGTTATCCTACCCTGCTGCTTATAAGCCTCCGGAGAGGACAAAGCAAGGTAACTAACCATGCCGTCATGGCCCTCGCATTGCGCCCACCACGTCCTGATGGCGTAATTCCAGTCGCTGATTTCACTGCCGCTCCAGGCAATCGGTATAATGCCCTTGGCTTTAATTTGACCGAGAAGGACATAAAAATCCTCCATGGTTTTCGGGATACTCCAATTATTCTCCCTAAACATCGTTTTATTATAAATAAAACCCGTTACCCCGTCGTCCCATGGAATGATATAATATTTCCCGTTATAACTGCAAAAATTTAAGTAATCAGCTTTGATTTTTTGCTTGAGTGTCTCATTGTAACCTATCTTTGCGCCATAAAGCCCGGACAAATCATAAAGGTAACCCTTTGACGCCCAGTCCTGCCAATTTGTGAACGAAAGGAACATTATGTCGGGGACATTCTTGCCTGTTTTAAGCAATGCCCCTGCTTTCTGGTTCAGTTTTGAATCAGCAACGAGCTTTACTTTTATTTTATTCTCTTTGCTGTATGCGTCCGAAATAGCTTTAATCCAAGCGTCGCCGTATTTGCTGTTGTCATATGCAATAGTAAGCACTGGCTGTTCCTGCTTCTTTTGCTGGACTTTCTCTGGTTTTTTACAGCCAGCTGCCATTGTAATCAAAAATACCGTCAAGAGACTTATTGACAAAAATTTTTTTAACACAGTTTCCTCCTGTATTTTAATGTACTATAATTATATTATTACGAGCAGTTTACGTCAATAAACGCCCGCGTTCTTCTACAATGATTGCTACAAATATGCTTTTTTGCTATAATTATCGTGTTGAGTATTTTTAGGGGGCCAAATTTTGATTGCTCATTTAAAAAAGATTTACCGTGAAATTGGCAGAGATGGATTAGTGCTTATAGCCTGCACGCTTTCCGTTTTCTTTGCCTCCTATCTTTGCGTTGTGGTACAGTTTTTAGCATTTATTTATGCTATCCGCAAATATTCATTAAAAAGGATATTATCAGCGCCATACGCAATCTTGCCGACGATATTATTGGTTCCCGGGCTGGCTGTGGGATTCTACTATAAAAATTATCTCGGATTGATGATACTCATTATGTTTTTTATGCTGTACATATTCAGTATTTACGAGAAGTTTATGATGACAGAGCAAATCCGAGACTTTATCATCTATACTGCAATCATCAGCAGCATAATTGCGGCAATCGCGGCGGCAGTACAAAAATATCCAAACCCTAATTTCCGCTCAGTTTCTCTGTTCCTCAACGCTAACTTTTACGGTTATCTTTGCGAACTTATGCTTGTGCTGATTATCTATGCCTTCTACTGCTGGGGACCAAAGCCGATATTCTTCATTGCGGCAGCGGCAAATGCCCTGGGCATGTGGATGTCGGGCTGTAGGTCAGCTTGGCTTGCTACAGCGGCCGGTATAGTTGTGCTGATTATCTGTCTTAAAAAATACCGCCATCTGATTTTCGCTGCTATTGCTTTTGGCTTCCTGAGTGCTTTGGCTTTACTTTTCCCTGAGGTTCTTTTCCCAAGATTACAGTCATTAAGTAACGACAAATCTCTTCGGGTTCTCATCTGGAAAACGGCTTGGGGTTACGTTAAGGAAAACCCAATCTTTGGCCATGGAATGTTTGCTTATTACACCTTAAGTACCGGCAGGGCACATAACGCGCATGCACATGACTTTATTTTGGACGTGCTTGTTAATTTCGGTATCGTCGGCTTTATTATTGTGGCTATTTTTATCTTCCTCATAATGCGCGATTTGATTAAAAATCTGAAATACAACAAAACCTGCGCATTGGTTATTGCGGCTCTTTCCGCTGCGTTTGTTCACGGCATCGACGATATTCCGTTCATAGGAGTGCAGACAAGCAGTTTCACAATTCTTATTATTGCGCTTGCCGGAACATATGGAATATATACAAAGCCCGAACTTTTGCACAATGCTGATGATTTAGAATGTAACACTGATGAATAGAATATTATAACGAATTTTCGCCTCGGTTATCGGATGATAACCGAGGCTTTTTTATATTACAGCCCTTACATGTCAGACAAACAGAGGCACATATATATTTAAAGGTGAGCGATATGCAATTAGACGAAACCCGCCTTAATTTCACGGAAAAATGGCCTGAGTCCATGAGCCAAGAGGAAAAAAACAGGTTGACGCACGACGCACTCTGCGCTTTTGCTTCATTAGTCATAAACACCGAAAAAGAAAAAAAGCTGGATTTCAATAACGCCTGCGAAATCATACTCAACTGGGCAAAGGAAAATAGCTGAGGAGGGTTTTATGACCGCCGCGATTTATGCCCGCCAATCAATCGAAAAGCCTGACAGCGTCTCAATTGAGGCGCAAATTGAACGGTGCAAAAAAGTCTGTGAATTAAACGGCTGGGATTATATCGTCTACAGCGATACTGGGTTTTCCGGAAAAAATATCGACCGCCCCAATTTCAAGAAGCTGCTCAATGATATCCGCAGCGGCAAAATAAAGGCGCTAATATCGTACAAGCTTGACCGTATCTCACGCTCAATCGCCGATTTTGCCTCACTTCTGCAGCTATTTGAAAAATACGGCGTTCAGTATATAAGCTGTACCGAGCAATTTGACACTTCTTCCCCGGTGGGCCGCGCCATGATTTATATTGTCATGGTCTTCGCCCAGCTTGAGCGGGAAACAATTACACAAAGGGTTACGGACAACTACCGGTTTCGGGCTTCAAAGGGGCTGTTCATGGGCGGCAGCGCTCCCTTAGGGTATATCCCCAAACAAATCGAGATTGAGGGGCACAGGGCGTCTGTACTTGAAATCGACGGAAGCTGCGCGCAGATAGTCAAAAAGATTTTCACGCTCTATCAGTCCGGATTAAATACTCACAGCATAGCCAAAAGGCTCAATGAGGAAGGGATTAGAACCTCCAAGAATAAATTATATACGCCGAACGCGGTACTCCGCATACTTCGCAATATCACTTATTGCAGCAGTTCACCGGAACTTTACGATTATCTGAAAGCAAAAGGCTATGAAATCTTATGCAGCCCCGAAAGATTTGACGGAAAAAATGGGATGTGCTGCTATTTCAAGAGCAGCGGCGGGAAGAAGAGTGAAACACTAAAAAATCAACTCATCACCGTCGGGCGGCACAAGCCGATTATCCCCGCGAAACAATGGATTGAGGTTCAGCGCAAAATCGACCGGGCCGGCGTATCGCCGGCAAAAGCAAAGCCCTCAGCACGGGCATTTCTCGCGGGGCTTATGAAATGCTCATGCTGCGGGCGCAGTATCGGACTTAAATGCACAAAAAAGAAAAGCGGTGAATACGCATATTACTATTGCCGCACGCGGCTGACCATGGGGGCAGGTAAATGCTCAAATGATTTGTGGATAAATAAGAACGTTATTGAGCCACGAATCGAGACATTTCTGTTAATCCATGCAAAAGAACTTTTTAAAAACAATAACAGTATAGAAATAGCCCAGCCGGCCGAAAACACACGCATTTCAAAACTGAAAGCCGAGTATTTTTCCTGCAAAGACAGCGTACGAAACCTCATAGGAAAACTCGGTGAGAACAACGTGGTCGACCGGCATATAAACGATTATATTCTTGAGCTCGACGCAAAATGCCGCCGGATAGAAGCTGAAATACAGCGTATCCAAAAAAGCGAAAAAAGAGCAAAAAGCGGCGAGACCTCGGGCAAAGCTTACAATATCCCGCAGATATTTTCAAAAGCCTCCGTCGAAGACCGGAGGCTTGCAGCAAGAAGCTTGATAAAGCAGATTACAATAAGCCGCAGCGGGGATATCCAAATCGAATGGCGGGTTTAGTTTAAGGCAGTTTATTCCCCGCCGCTGTGTAAAGTTCATACCATTCCTGTCTTGTGAGTTTAAAGGTGGAGGCTTTGCAGATATCTTTGAGGCGGGATACATTGGTTGTCCCAACTATTGTCTGGATTTTCGCAGGGTGACGAAGTATCCATGCGACGGCGACAGCCTCTGGCTTGACGCCGTACTTTTCCGCTATTTCATCAATTTTCTTGTTAAGTTCCGGGAAGTTTTCATTTCCGAGGAAAACGCATTTAAAGAAGCCGTATTGGAACGGCGACCACGCCTGTATCGTTATATTCTTTAGCCTGCAATACTCCAGAATTCCGCCGTCCCTGTCAACTGACTGGTCAATCTTCATATTTACATTAAGCCCCGAATCAATCATTCCTGTGTGCATAAGGCTTAGCTGAAGCTGGTTAACCAAAATCCTCTGATTGAGATATCTGCTCAAAAGTTCAATCTGCATGGGATTTTGATTGCTGACGCCGAAGTTTCTGACTTTGCCGGAGCTTAACAAAATATCAAACGCCTCAGCGACTTCTTCCGGCTCCATCAGTGTATCAGGCCTGTGAAGCAGCAGAAAATCAATATAATCGGTATTAAGGCGCTTCAGGCTTTCGTCCACCGATTTTAAGATATGTTCTTTTGAAAAATCGTAATAGCCGTCGCAGATTCCGCACTTTGTCTGAATTATAATCTTTTCACGCAGCCCCGGGTTCTTGCCGATAGCCTTCGCGAAAATCCTTTCACACTCCCCGCCGCCGTAAATATCGGCATGGTCAAAGAAGTTTATGCCTTCTTCAACCGCTGTTCTTATCAGCCTTTCTACATCGTTTTCAGACATACCTTTAAGCCTCATGCAGCCGAGTGCAATTTCCGATGCCTTGATATCTGTGTTTCCTATACGGATATAGTTCATATTTATCCTCTTTTCCATTGAATTATAAATATTATACCACTATTATAAAAGCCGATTATCACATCAGCGGTTAGTCTTTGCAGCAACCTGCGCTAAATCGCCCGGGTAACTGAAAAATACTACCCATTTGCCTTTATAGTCCTCGGGAAAATTTATTTGTCCGTATGTAGAATCAGCCTGGAAATGCGGTGCTTTTTCGCCTATCATCAGCCCTTTATAATCACTCATAGCAACGCCTCCAAATTATCATTTTCACAGAGACATTATGTCTCAATGGAAGATTAAGTATTGGTCACTCACTTTTCAGCATATGCAACTTTTTCGTTTTTGACAGTTATTTTGCTTGTTTTTACGCAAATTCATAATATTTTTTAGCAAAACATCATCTCAAACATGCAATCATTAACGTTGAATGTTATCAGCAGCGACCGTTTTTTGCATTGCTTAAATATAAGCCGTGTGCAGAAGTATACTCCCTAAGTGGGCAGCATTTTTTGTATAAAAAATGTCCTGTAATGCCTTAAACCTTACAGGACAAATTTCATTTTTTTGAAAGGATAATAAGCAGCGCGCCGGATTTTACAGAAATCTCACCGGTGCCGTCCAAAAACTCATTGCTAACACCAATCGGGAGATCGGTGGTCATGACCGCATTGTCAAGGCTGTATTTGAAACCTTTCTCAGTGACGCCGGCAGCGTCGCCGCCAAACGGAAAAACCGATATATAGTACCCTTTGCGCGGATTGAATTTTATGCTTCCGTTTTCGACAAAATATGCCTCATTGTCCGAGTCGAGAAAGCAGCCCCGCGCGCCGCGCCGATGGATATATTGAAGGCAAGAGAGGTTCGCAAAGGTATGGTCGAGCCGCCCTTTCAAGCCCCCGAGCAACACAATTTCCTTAAAACCTCTGTCAAGGGCGTGCATGACGGCGAGCATTGTATCCGTCTCGTCTTTCTCCGACTTAAACCTTTTTACCTCTATTCCGTCCGGCAGATTTTGCGCAGAATCAAGGTCGCCGATAATTAAGTCAGGCTTCAAGCCAAGACCTTTCAGGTGGTCGATGCCCCCGTCCGCACAGATAATATAGTCGTCCGGTTCTATCTTATTTTTAAGCTTATCATAGTCACCCATAGGCCCTGCAGTAACAATGACGCAGCGCCTCATTTTTTGAGCTGCCATGCCTTTATATTTTTGGCCTCCTCATACATCTCACAGTAACTTTTATGCCGCGAGGGCGCAATCTCACCGTTTTTCAGCGCCTCAAGCACAGCACAGCCGGTTTCTTTTGTGTGGGAGCAGCCAGTAAAGCGGCATTTATTGATATAAGGCTCAAATTCCCTGAAAACGTACTGCAGGTCTTCTTTAAGTATCGGCTCAAATTTAAATGTATCAAGGGAGGAAAAGCCCGGTGTGTCGGCTATATACCCTCCGCAGGTTTCAAATAGCTCGACAAGGCGTGTCGTATGGCGGCCGCGGCCAAGTTTTTTGCTTATTTCCCCAGTGCTCAGAGAAAGCGACGGGTCAATCCGGTTTAGAAGGGTCGATTTGCCGACACCGGAATTGCCCGTAAAGGCACCGATATGCCCGCAAATCAGCGACTTTAATTCCTCAATGCCCTCGCCCGTAATACCCGACGCAAAGAAGCTTTTTATGCCCGCCTTGTTGTAGGTTGCGACGATATCCGAGCCGTCTTTCAAATCGTTTTTTGTAACGATTACCGCGGGCTCTATTCCCTTTTGCTCTGCGGCGGCAATCATCTTGTCTATCACCAGCATATTGGGCTCTGGTTCGGCAGTGGAGACGATGATAAACAATATATCTATGTTGGCAACAGGCGGACGTATCATGCTGTTTTTGCGCGGCAATATCTCCTCAACCGTGCCGCTGTCGCCGGTCTGTGAAATACGCACCCTGTCACCGACAAGCGGCGTTATCTTCTGCTTGCGGAAAATGCCTCTTGCTCTACATTCGATAACGCCGCTGTCACATTTCACATAATAAAATCCGCTGTTTGCTTTAACAATAATACCCTCAATCATGGTTTACTACTGCCGTCAGGACCTCCATCAGATTGAACAACTGTTAAGTCTATAGCAGTCCCTTGATCAACCGTTTTATAAGGATCCACTGACTGATCAGTAACAATACCATTTTGATCGTTTACACCGTATATATTGCCCAGTCTAAGCTTATAATTAGCTAATTCTTGAATAGCTTCTTTTAAAGTCATTCCTCTTAACCTTGGAACGGTTGTTGTCTTTGTCTCTTTGCCCTTGCTAATCCAGAACTTAACACTGCTCTTTGACTGAACCTGTGAGTTAGCGCCCGGCTCCTGCCGCGTTACCTTGCCAACCGGTACAGAGTCACTGGGTTCCTCACCCTGGAAATCAGCCGTAAGCCCTGCATCTTGAATCGCCCTTATTGCCTGGTCTCTTGTCATTCCAACAACAGGCGGGACAATGGACATTTTAGTTTCCGGGCCCATGCTGACATAAATGACTATCGGGTCATCCTTGGACGCAGTTTGGCCTGCCTCGGGGTCAGTCCTTATTACCTGGCCCTTTGGAACATCTTCGCTGTACTCTGAAGATTCAATAACATTAGTAAAGCCTTCACTTTCAAGCGTCGATTTTGCGAGATTTTTGTCCTTACCGGTAACATCAGGAACAGTGATACCCTGAGGGCCTTTGCTGACAGTTACATTGATTGTTGAATGTTTTTTCACCTTGGTACCTGCTTCCGGATCTTGCTTTATAATCTGGCCAGCAGGCGCCTCGCTATACTCAGTATTCTTCTGCACTATTTCAAAATCGCTGTATTTAGTGCTCAGCTTTACCTCATCATAATTCTGCCCGACAAGATTCGGGACAACTACCAATGAGCCGCCACCAAAGAAGCCCCTGATTGCCATTGCGGCAATAGTTACACCGACAACTACAATTACCAGTGCCGCTGTGATTCCAGCGAGAATTGGCAATGTATTCGGCTTTTTCTTGCCTTTTTTAGCGCCTTTTCCTCTTTCATAATTCCTTTCATATAAGTCGGATCTGCCGCTTCGAATTTCGCTAATGGCGTCTACATATTTTGTCGGGCTTTCATCAATGAAATATTTATATTGGAAACGGATATCCGGATTCCTTTTGAAACGCTCAATATCCTCCAGCATTTCGGCAGCAGAACGGTAACGCTGATCCGGGTCCTTTTGCATAGCGTGGAGTGTTATCTCCTCGAGCCCCTCCGGAATTTCCGGGTTGATTAGGCGTGGAGGCTTTGGCTCCTGCTGCATCTGCATAATGGCAACCGAAACCGCACTGTCCGCTTCGAACGGCAGTCTGCCTGTCAGCATTTCATAAAGCATTACGCCGACGGAATATATATCCGCTTTCGCGTCGGTTACACTGCCCCGCGCCTGCTCGGGGCTTATATAGTGCACAGAACCTATCGCCTTGTCCGTCATCGTCTTTGTCTCGGACTGGGCAAAACGTGCTATGCCAAAGTCGGTGACTTTTATCGTGCCGTCTTCGAGCATCATTATATTCTGCGGTTTTATATCACGGTGGACAATCCCGCGCTCATGTGCATGCGCAAGCGCCCGAAGTATCTGAACGGTAAAGTGCACAGCCTCTTTCCATGTCAGCACCTTCTGCTGCTCAATGTACTCTTTGAGCGTTATACCGTCGATATACTCCATGACGATGTACTGAATCCTGTCCCCAAAGCTGACATCATAAACCTTCACAATGTTCGGGTGTGACAGCACTGCTATTGCCTTTGACTCGTTCTTGAATCTGCGGCGGAACTCGTCGTTTTGCAGATATTCTTCCTTTAATACCTTGATTGCTACAATTCTGTCATCAATGCTGTCATAAGCCTTATAAACAACTGCCATTCCGCCAACGCCGATTATTTCCTGAATTTCATATCGTCCATCTAACTTCTTACCTGTAAAATTATCCATCGATTTCACTCCCGGTTTACACATTGCGGATTACCACAACTGTAATATTGTCGCTTCCTCCGTTGGAGTTAGCCATGTTGACGAGTTTATCTATACAATCTTCGGGTTCTTCCCGTTTTACCGTTTCTTTTATATCCTCATCTGAAACAAGATTTGTAAGTCCGTCTGTGCAAATCAGTATTGTGCTGCCTTTCTTAAACTCGTGTACTGAATAGTCAATTTCGAGGCTCTCTTCAACACCCAGGGCACGCGTTATTATATTCTTCTGGGGATGGACAAGGGCTTCTTCCTGCGTAATTTTGCCGTTCTCCACCATTTCCTGAACTATCGAATGGTCGCGCGTAAGCTTCTTTATGTCATCATCTATGAGATATGCCCTGCTGTCACCAGCGTGAGCTATATAGGCCTTATCATTTGCGGCAATCACCGTTACTATTGTCGTCCCCATCCCGAAAAGCGCAGGGTCGCTGCGGGACTTTTCATAGACAGCGTCATTGGCCTTCTTTATGGAATCCAAAATAAGTACTTTTATGCCGTTTTCATCAAGGTTGGCATTATACCCGCTTTTCAAACTTTCAGATATAATGTCAACTGCTGTGGAACTCGCGACATTGCCGCCGTTCGCACCGCCCATTCCGTCACAGACAACAGCGAAAACCGAGCCGCCTGACAATGTATCGGCAGCAAAATCATCCTGATTCGTTTTTCGCACCTTTCCCTTGTCTGTTCTACCCGAAAAAATCATTTTCAGTTTCCTCCCTGCTCTGTACCATGCTGAAACCTGAGCTGTCCACAGGACGCATTTATGTCAGAGCCTAATGTGCGGCGTATGGTTACAGTTATACCGCATCCAGATAATATATCATAAAAGCGCTTTACCACAGCGCTGCTGCTCCTTTTTACTCCGCGTTCCTTCACCTCGTTTGCTGGGATGAGGTTGACATGACACAACATTCCGCGAAGTTTAGCGCTCAACTGGCGGGCGCATTCAGGAGTGTCGTTTACACCGGCGATAAGAGCGTATTCAAACGAAATTCTGCGCTTAGTAGCAGCAGTGTAATCCCTGCACGCTTTGAGCAATTCGTCGACTTTCCACTTTTTATTGATCGGCATTATGCGCGACCGGATTTCATCATTCGGCGCGTGAAGCGAAACTGAAAGGGTCAACTGCAGCTTTTCTTCCATAAGGTCATAGATTCTGTCGACAACGCCGCAAGTTGAAAGCGATATGTGACGCTGGCCTATATTAATGCCGCCCGGGGCTGAAAGTATCTTGAGAAAAGTCAGCACATTGTCATAGTTGTCAAGCGGTTCGCCAATACCCATCAGGACAACATTCGAAATCCGTCTGCCTGAGTCAATCTGTGCAGTCAGCACCTGTGAAAGCATTTCTGACGGGGTTAGATTCCTCGAAAGCCCCTTTAACGATGAGGCGCAGAAAGCACAATTCATGCGGCAGCCCGCTTGGGTTGAAATACATATCGTATTGCCGTGATGGTAGCTCATCAAAACACTCTCAACATTTTCCCCATCACTAAATCCATAGAGATATTTTAACGTATCATCTACTTCGGATACAAGCTTTTTCTTAATAATAGGGCAAATTATTTCACAATTATTTTTCAGCTTCTCCCTTAATCCAATCGGGAGATTGGTCATATCATCAAAGCTGCATACACCTTTGTGCAACCACGAAAAAACCTGACGTGCCCGAAAGGCAGGCTCACCCATACCAACAAAGAACTCTTCAAGCTGTTTCGGCGTTAAAGATTTTATATCCGTTTTATCTCCCATTAAATTACCGTGCCTTTCGCTTTCTTGTATCTATATGTCTTACTACAATCGATTTTTGACCTGTTTTTCATGATTTATTTAGTCTTCTTAAAAACTGAAATGAAAAATCCGTCTGTGCCGGTGACGTTTGGCATTAACGTGGCATAAGCGCTTCCCGACGCGCCTTTCCCCGCAAAATCAACGACAACACGCGGCAAAGCGGCCGAAAACTCCCTATGGTTTTCAAGAAAACGCTCGGCCACTTCATCATTTTCAGCGCGGCTCAGCGTACATGTAGAATATACAAGTGTCCCGCCGTCTTTAACATGCTCCGCGCCCTCACTTAGTATAGCATACTGCAAATCTGGCAATCCGTCAAATTCGGCAGGATCTTTATATCTGATTTCAGGCTTGCGTCCGATAACCCCGAGCCCGGAGCAGGGGACGTCACACAAGACAATATCAGCTTTGCCTAAGGCCTCATTGCGCTTTGAGGCGTCGTTCTGCATCGTTTCTATTATATCAACAGAAAGGCGGCGCGCGCCGTCGTTAATCAATTTCAAGCGGTTTTCATAAAGCTCAAGGGACAGTATCCTGCCCTTGTTTTGCATATTAAAGGCGAGGGTAAAGCTCTTTCCGCCGGGAGCTGCGCACATATCAATAACCGTGTCCCCCGGCTTCGCCCCGCAGGCATAACAGCACACCTGAGAGGCTGTATTCTGTACTATAAAAAGCCCCTCATTAAAGGCTTTGCTGTTTCTCAAATCCGGAAGTCTGTCCACTTCAAGGGCATGGTCAGGGAAGGGCACTTTCTTGGCATTTATCCCTTCTTCGGACAGTCGCTCAATCAATTCTTCTGATGAAATTTTAAGCGTATTAACCCGCAACACAGCAGCCGGCCTTTTTTCAAACCCTTCGAGGAATCCTACGGTATTATCAATGCCGTATTCCTTTATCCACTTGTTCAAAAGCCAATTTGGGCATGAATAACGGACATGCAGATAGCGTTTTAAATCGCGCTGCTTGTCAGGATACGGCAAATCGGACTGCTGTGAAATTTTTCTAAGTACTGCGTTAATAAAACCCGACGCCCGGGAAACCCCGCATTTTTTCGCCAGTTCAACCGATTCGCTGACTGCCGCATGGTTCGGAACGTGATCAAGAAATATAATCTGATAGGCGCCGAGGCGCAAGATGTTCCTCACTTTAGGGTCTAACTTTGCGGCGCTTCTGGCGCTGAAATGCGAAATAAAATAATCAAGGCAAATCATATTTTCAAGGACGCCGTAGACCAATGTGGTCATAAAAGCGGCGTCCCTGCCCTGCAGCGAGCCGCCTGAAAGATATGAGTCAACAAGCAGATTTGAGTAACTTTTGTCCTTTTCAATTTTAAGCAGAATATCAAGCGCCGTTTTTCGCGGTGACGGCATTAAATCACATCTCACATTCTAATATATTTATATACAATTCGCAAATATTCCTAGCCCTGCAATTTCACGCAGTCAGTCATCCCGCGTATTGCCGAATATGGCAAGCAGCCGCAGCAGCTGGGCAAAGGCAACAACAGTCGCTGCCACATACGTCAGTGCGGCAGCAGTGAGCACTCGCCGGGCGCCTGCAAGCTCCTGGCCGTAAAGCATGCCGGTGTCGCCGAGGATTTTCAAAGCCCTTGAGCTTGCATTAAACTCGACGGGCAGTGTTATCAACTGAAACACTACGGCGAGCGAGAACAGGATTATGCCCGCCATAACCAGCGGCCTCCAGTTAAATATAAAGCCGATAATCAGCAGCCAAATGGACGTGGACGAGCCAAATTGGGTTATGGGTATAATCGCGTTTCTGATTACAAGCGGCGAATAATTTGTGCTGTGCTGTATGGCATGTCCTGTCTCATGCGCCGCAACGCCCAAAGCCGCAATAGAATATCCATCGTATACCCCTTCAGATAAACGCACTACCTGATCCTTTGGGTCATAATGGTCGCTTAGGTTGCCCGATATTCGTTCGACACGCACATTATAAAGCCCGTTTTGGTCAAGAATCCTTCTTGCAGCTTCCGCACCCGACATCCTTCTTGAATTCGGAATTCTGCTGTAGCGGCTGAATGTCGATGTGACATTAAATTGCGCTATCAGCGCCAATATCAATGCCGGAAGCACATATATGATATAGTAGCGGTCATAGAAAAAATATGGCGTAAAATATCCGTATAAGAACAAATGCATATTTATTCCCCTCATAAATCATCATATTTATGAGAACCAACGAGATAAGCGTTAATTCTGGACTGATATCAGTTTGAAAAGTATGAAGTTATTGCCCGAAAATTGTCGTATCGTTTACGCCATGTCCGTTTGCATAGGCGGCGGCCGTCATCTTCTTTCCTCCCTGGGCTTGTACCTCTTTTACAAGCAAAGTTTTGCCGTCGCCGCAGGCGATGACAAAGCCCTCTTCGCTTACAGAAACAACAGAACCCGGCGTTTTATCGCTTTCCGTATTATGCAGTTTTGAAGAAATAATCTTAAACTTTAAGCCGTTAAACAGCGTATAAGCTGACGGCGACGGGTTCAGCCCCCGCACAAGGTTATGAATCTCCTGTGCGCTTTTATTCCAGTCGATAAGGGTACTGTTTTTATCAATCATCGGCGCGTAAGTCGCAAGGGAATCGTCCTGCTTTTCCCGCGGCGCTTTTCCCTGCTCCAATAATGTAAGCGTTTTCGAAAGCGTCTCAGCGCCCATTACCATGAGCTTGTCATGAAGTTCGCCAAAGGTTTCGTCAGGGCCGATATCACATTTTGCCTTCAAAATCATATCGCCCGTATCAAGCCCTTTTGCCATAAACATTGTAGTTATGCCTGTTTCTGTTTCACCGTTTATGATTGACCACTGGATAGGCGCGGCACCGCGCAGTTTTGGCAAAAGGGAAGCGTGAACATTGATGCAGCCGAGCCTCGGGATATTCAAAACGCTCTCCGGCAAAATGCGACCGTACGCCACAACGACAATACAATCCGGGTTTATATCTTTTATTATCTGTATAGTTTCTTCATCTTTTAAGGTAGTAGGTTGATATACAGGAATTCCATAATTTTGAGCCATTACCTTGACGGGCGGCGGGGTTAGATGATAGCCGCGCCCCTTTGGCCTGTCTGGCTGTGTAAAAACCGCGGCAACCTCGTGCCCGTCCTTGACAATACGGTCAAGAGATGCTACCGCAAATTCTGGTGTTCCCATAAATATTATGCGCATAAAATCCTCCGTTGATTTGCTTATTTGCAATATGCAAGATTTACTTCTTATTCTTATTCTTCGGCTGTAATTCTTCAGGTTCAAGCATACGGATTACGTTATCAATAAACAAAATACCGTTTAGATGGTCTATTTCATGGCAGAGACAGCGGGCAAGCAGGTCCGTTCCAGTGACCATTATTTCGTTGCCGTTTCTGTCTTGGGCCTTTACCGTTACCTTGCGCGGGCGCTTTGTGATACCATATTTGCCGGGTATCGAAAGGCAGCCCTCGACATTTTCCTGAACGCCGCTCGCCTTGACGACTACAGGATTTATAAGCTCTATCATGTTGCCCTCGTCAGATACCACGATGGCTCTTTTCAGCACGCCGACCTGCGGAGCGGCAAGCCCTACACCATCCTGGCTTTTGAGTGTTTCTTTCATATCATCAAGAAGCTGATTAAGTTTCTCATTAAATTCAGTAACCGGCTTGCTCTTTTTACGGAGAATATCATCGCCGAGTTTTACTACATTTCTTATGGCCATTTGTGTGCCCTCCCGAATTATTTAATCTGATTATAATACTATTTATAACATATCAAGCGGATTCATATCAGCGAATACGGAAACCTTTCGATATAACGGGCTTTTGCCGCAGTTTTCCAAAACCGACGCTACAAGAGCACGGAAGTGTTTGTCGTTACGGCATTTTGCAATAATACGGTAACGATATCTTCCTGCTATCCTTGCAATCTCGGCCGGTGATGGCTCCATTATTCTGATTGGTATATTCTTATTTGACTCAATAGCATCTTTAAGTCTCATAAAGAAATCGTGCGCCGCGTTCTTAACTGCAGTTTCCGATATGCCGGTAAACCCGAATTCACATATGTCACAGAACGGCGGATACAAAAGCTCGCGGCGAAAGGCCGTTTCTGATTTATAAAAAGCCTCGTAGTCCTGTTTTGCGGCAAGGCGCAGGACTTCATTTTCCGGAGTCTGCGTCTGTATTACCGCCCGCCCCGGGCTCGCCCTTCTGCCCGCCCTGCCGATAACCTGTGTCAGCAGTGAGAAAGTGCGCTCGGCAGCCCTGAAATCGTTCAAATACAGCGACTGGTCCGCTGAAAGCACCCCAACGAGCGTTACATTCGGAAAATCCAGTCCCTTTGCCACCATCTGAGTCCCTATCAATATATCATACTTATCTTTTCCAAATTGTTCAAGCATTCTTTCGTGGGAATATCTTCCCGAGGCCGTGTCGGTATCCATACGCAGGACCCTCGCCGTCGGGAAAAGCTCCTCAATCGCCTGTTCCGCCTTCTGCGTTCCGGTGCCTGAATACTTTAAAAAGCTGCCGGAACATTCCGGACATTTTGTGCGGGCTTCGATGCTATAGCCGCAGTAATGGCACATCAAGCGGTGGTTCGCCGCATGGTAGGTCAATGCGATACTGCAATTGGGACAAGTCAGTACATGACCGCAGGCAGCGCAGCTTACAAAAGTATTATATCCTCTTCTGTTGATAAGCAGAATAGATTGCTCTCCGTTTTCAAGGTTTTTTTCAATTTCCTGCGCTAACCGGCGGCTTATCGTACTATTGTTCCCTGTGGCTATTTCATTTTTCATATCGACCATGATTACGTCCGGAAGCTTAGCGTTCCCGTACCTTTTATCGAGCCTTGTTAGCTCATATCTTCCGGTTTGGGCCGCATAGAAGGTCTCAATGGACGGGGTCGCAGAGGCAAGCAGCAGCATGGCATTTGAATAAGCACACCTGAAACGGGCGACATCCCTGGCGTGATAGCGCGGCGAGGACTCGGATTTATATGTATATTCCTGTTCTTCGTCGATGATGATAAGGCCCAAGTTTTTAAGGGGCGCGAAAATCGCTGAACGCGTGCCGACCACAATGCCCGCGCCGCCGTCTTTAATCCGCTGCCACTCATCTAAACGCTCGCCGAGGGAAAGGCCGCTGTGCAGTACCGCAACATCCTTTCCAAAACGCGCGTAGAACCTTGCCACCGTCTGGGGGGTCAGTGAAATTTCCGGCACAAGCACTATTACCGTCCTGTTGTCGGCCCTTACATCGTCAATAAGCCGCATAAAAACCTGCGTTTTCCCGCTGCCTGTCACGCCAAACAGCAGTGAGGCACAGGCCTTGCCGCTTCTATATCTTGAAACAAGCGCGTTATAGGCGTTTTGCTGCTCCTCTGAAAGCGTTTCGGGTTCGGATTTGGTTTTTGCGATACCTTTGTATGGGTCACGGTATACCCGTTTTTCAAACTGCTCAAAAATGCCCTTTTTGACAAGCGCCGTTATAACTGACTGCGAGACACCGGAGAAGTACATTACCTCTTTTACCGTTGCCGCACCGGCGTCAAGCACTGTTTTAAGGGCGCTTTTCTGCTTTTTTGTTATCTCACCCTGTGATTCAAGCAGTTCCTCGGCCTCTTCCTGCGTAATCGCCAGCCGCACCATGCGTGCCGAGGCTTCCGGCGAATGATCAAACACGCTGTCCTCGCAGACAAGCAGCCCGCGCTGGACAAGCAGATCCGGAAGCGGCGTTGTAGCGTCCAGTCCCGCCGCCTTTGCGAGGCTTTCGCGGTCAACTGGGCCCCGCGCCCGGCTCACATACCGCAGCATACACTGCTCATCTGGCGAAAGCATTAAAAACTCAGCCTCGGAAGGCTTGTGGTCAAGCTTATAGGTTTTTGTTATATGCAAATTAAGGCCCGCAGGCAGCATAAGCCTGAGAGCCTCATAAAGTGTACAGAAAGTACGACCTTTAAGCCACGCTGCCAGTGCGAGCATTTCTTCTGAAATCAGCGGTTGTTTATCAACAAGAGTTAGCAGCGGCTTACAGGACATGTCATCACTATTCTCTACGGCTAAAACTATTCCCCGGCGCCGTTTGTTGCCCGCCCCAAAAGGCACTACCACCCTTGCGCCCGGTTTTATTTCGTTTTTCATGTCGTCGGGAACCATATAGCAGTATGGCTTGTCAAAATGATACGCCGTTCCTTCAACCGCTACCTCGGCAATCTTAAATGACGGCATTGACTACCTCCGGTTGAGAATAAGAGCATTTACTGCGTATCGGATTCTGCTTTTGGTTCATTCTCATTGTTTTTCTCGGTTTTTATTCTGAATTTTCCCTCGACGAATTCCTTTACTGCGGTCTGAACCGGCTTTTCATCGAGTATAATACCTTCATCGTTTGCCTTTTCAGAAATCTGACGGGCACGTTTTGCGATTGCTACTACAAATGAATAGCAATTCTCATTGTTCTTAACAATATCCTCAACAGAAAGCTTCTGCATAATAAATCCCCTCACTCTTAGTCAGCAAAATTGTTAAGATTATATCCAAACCTTTACTAAGACAAATTCACATCAAAGGCCTTTATATTTTGATGACCTGCATTTTTCAGCGGTTATAATGCTGTCGATCTTTTCTGCTGCTTTCTCGACTTCATCATTAACCACTATGTAGTCATAATCAAAGGCATGTTCTATTTCGCTAACTGCAGTTTCAAGCCGCTTTTTAATGACCTCATCGTCCTCGGTCCCGCGGCCGCGAAGCCGCCTTTCAAGTTCTTCTTTAGACGGCGGCGCGATAAAGATTGTGACGCAGTCCGGGCATGCCTTTTTCACAAGCGCAGCGCCCTGAACCTCGATTTCAAGTACCACGTCAAGCCCGCCGGCACGCTTCTCCTCAACAGCGCGGCGGGGAGTTCCGTAATAATTCCCGCAGTACTGCGCGTATTCAAGCATTCCTCCGGCTTTTATTTTTTCCTCAAATTCCTCGCGCGTCAGAAAATAATAGTGCTGACCGTTAATCTCGCCCGGCCTCGGCGCCCTTGTGGTCGCTGAAACCGAATAGAACAGCCCTGTACGGCGTTCAAAGACTCGGGACAATACTGTTCCCTTGCCTGAACCTGAAGGGCCTGATATTACAATTAATAGTCCTTTATGTGATTTTTCATCTTTGAAAAACGCTTGTTCCAAATTTTATTCATCCTCTTCAATTTCCGCTTCGTCGTCACTCACATCGCGGTCAGCAAGCCTATTCGCAACAGTCTCAGGCTGGACAGCAGAGAGAATGACATGATCGCTGTCTGTAATTATTACCGCACGAGTGCGCCTGCCGTAGGTTGCGTCAATTAAGACCGCTTTATCCCTGGCATTTTGGATTATTCGCTTAATCGGCGCCGATTCTGGACTTACGATAGCAACCATCCGGTTAGCAGAAACCATATTGCCAAAACCTATATTTATAAGTTTCATATTAGCCTCCATTAATAAAGTTTTTTACTTCGGTTATCTTGATTAATTATTCAAGGTTCTGAATCTGTTCCCTGATTTTTTCAAGCTCTGCCTTAATGTCAACGACCATTTTGGCAATCTCGATATCTGAAGCCTTTGAACCGATTGTGTTGGCTTCCCTATTCATCTCCTGCATGAGGAAATCGAGCTTGCGTCCGACAGGTTCATCACTGTTTAGTATATCCTCAAACTGCTTAAGGTGACTCTTTAGCCTTACTGTTTCTTCTGTTACCGAAACCTTGTCAGCATAGATTGCTGCTTCAAGAAGTATGCGGTTCTCATCAATACCTTTGTCGGCAAGCAATTCCTGCATGCGGGCTGTTAATTTATTGCGGTATTCCTCAACGGTTTCAGGCGAGCGCTTCTCAACCTTGTCCACAAGCTGAGCTACTTTCTTTGACCTTGCGACAATGTCGGTTTTGAGCCTCTGCCCCTCGGCTGTGCGCATCGCGACAAACCCTTCAACCGCTTTGTCAACAACAACCTTTACTGCATTCCAGATGCGTTCCTCGTCATCTGGAGCTTTTATAACTGTGAAGATATCGTTGTATCTTGCAACAGTTGAAACGGAAATATCATCAGAAAGGTTATACCGTTTCTGAAGTTCTTTTAGCGCCGCGATATAACTATCGGCAATCCCATAGTTAAGCTTAACCTCGGATTCGCCTCCATCTACCGCGTCGATTGTCATAAAAACATCAACCTTGCCGCGCGTTATGTAATTTTGAAGATATGATTTGAGTTTCTCCTCTATATAACCATAAGCTCTGGGGATTCTTGCATTAAATTCAAAATAGCGGTGATTGACAGACTTGATTTCAAAAAGAATATTGAGGCCATCTACTGTCTGTTGGACACGCCCATACCCGGTCATGCTCCGTACCATTGCAAAACCTCTTTTCAGACCAAGATCTATAAATATATCACAGGCATATAACCTGTGGGCAGATTTCAAGTATCTATTAGTTTATTTTAGCAGTTTTGCATACAGATTGTCAACCGCATATGTCTATATTTACTGAGTTGGTTCTGCAGCGGTTAGAATTATTTTCCAATATATGATTCCGAGCAATTGCCTGCTCTCAACTTAGCATAATAATACATCATTTAATTTAATCGTTAAATTAAAATTACAAATTGTTTACAACTGTGTACAATGATGCTAAAATAAAACTGCTGTAAATTCATAACCAAACTCTTAGGAGGAATTATTTTTGAAGGTAAAAAAAGCGGTTATCGCCGCAGCTGGGCTTGGAACAAGAGTTCTTCCAGCATCAAAGGCGATTCCAAAAGAAATGCTCCCAATTGTGGACAAGCCGGCTATTCAATACATCGTTGAGGAAATAGTTAATGCGGGCATAACCGATATATTAATTATCACCAGTCGCGGCAAGACAGTCATGGAGGACCATTTCGACCGCTCACCGGAACTTGAACAGCGTCTTGAAGCGTCTGGAAAAACTGCAATGCTCAAAGATGTCATTGATGTTGCAAATCTTGCAAATATAACATATCTGCGTCAAAAGGAAACCAAGGGCCTGGGGCACGCTATATACTGCGCAAAGCAGTTTGCCGAGGGCGAACCTATTGCCGTTTGCTACGGCGACGACGTTATAATCGGCGAAGACCCTGCGATTGGCCAGCTCTGCCGCGCATATGACGAATACGGTCTCGGCGTTGTTGGCATTAAGCAGGTAAAAGCAGAAGATATCCACAAATACTCTTCTCTTGCCGTTACAAATCTGAAAGACAACATATACCGGGTTACCGACATGATTGAAAAACCGGATACACCGGATAAGGTGCTGTCCTTGTTCTCCATTTTGGGCAGATGCGTGCTGCCGCCAGAAATTTTTGATTTGCTTGAAAACACAAAGCCGGGCGCTGGCGGTGAAATCCAGTTGACTGACGCTATGAAAGAACTTGCCCGCAGAGATACAATGATCGGTGTTGATTTCACTGGCAAACGCTATGATATGGGCAGCAAACTCGGCATTATGCAGGCCGCAGTCGAGACTGCTTTAATACACCCTGAAATCGGAGATGATTTCAGAGCCTATCTAAAAGATCTTGCAAAAACACTTTGATATTTTCAATTATTAGATACCTTCCTGCTAACTGCAGGGAGGTATTTTTATTATGTTTCACTTTACAAATATTATCCATTTCAACCGAATTTTTATTTTTGTATATGTTATAGAAGTATGGAAACAATATTAAAGCAAAATCAAATATGTCCGGGAGGTTAAAGTCTATGGACCGATTTGCATTGATTCTTGTCGTAATCGGCGCGATCGCCTGGGGCGTCGTCGGAATTTTCGGACTGAACCCCGTCGCTTGGTTTACCCAGGGCAGTATGACCGCGTTGAGCCGAATTATATATACCCTCATTGGTCTCGGAGGAATCTGGTGCATAAAATTCCTTTTCCGCGAAAGGGAAATTGTCAAAAACCGCGAATGATGTTAAAGCAGCATTTAGGTTTTCTGCCTATGCTGCTTTACTTTTTCTTAATGAACTGAAACTACGCAAAATTAAAATTTATAGCGTATTTCAAATATATAATTCGTTTTTCACAAGATAAGGAGGTGGTTGCATGGCAAACATGAAAGTACCCAATAGATTATCAAGGGAAAAAAGTCCGTATTTATTACAGCACCAATACAATCCTGTAAACTGGTATCCGTGGTGTGAAGAGGCGTTTGAAAAGGCCAAGGCCGAGGACAAACCTGTTTTCCTTAGTATCGGATACAGTACCTGTCATTGGTGCCAAGTTTGTAATTAACAGCAATTTTTAACTACTTTAAAAACGGCTTATTTTAAAGGATTTTAGCCGTTTTTATAAGTATTCAATTTCGAAGGTTATGGTATTGCCTTCTCTATTATAATAAATTTTCTTAACTAAACTTCGTAGCAATTGATTTTGCTCTGTTGGAGTAGTAGCATTGTGCCAGTTTTTCTTAAAATCCTCAACCAATTTTTCTATTTCTTTATCGGAATAAATATAATCATTTTGGTTCTCTAATTCTATTATTTCTTGTTTAAGTTTCTTAATTTTAGGTTCTCTTCTTTTCTTTGCATCTGCAAAATCATTTATATCGTAGTTGCCTTCCTCTAATAGGGTTCTTGCTTTTCTTAAAGCATCTTCTTCTTTTTGTAGTTTAGCCTTTTTCTCATTTATAAGTTTTTCTCTTTGTTTTTTTTCTTCTTCATTTTCTGCTATCTTTTTTATTCTTTCTGCATCTACATAACTATTTATTATTGTGTTATATAATGCATTGTAAAAGTTCTCGTCCATTTTTACGCCTTTTTGAGGACATTTCACACCTAACGCCGATTTATAATAACACTTTGTGTAGTGATATATTTTTCCTGTTTTTTTCTCTTCACGTCCTATAGAGTAAGTCATAGTTCTACCGCATTTCTTACACACTAATAAGCCACTTGTTGGGAAAGTTCCTGCCCTGCTTTTTCGGGGGATTTTTTGATTCCTATTCATAATTTCCATTATTTTTTGATGTTCTTCCTCCGTTTTGAGAATCGGATGATTTCCAATGCCAACGCTCCATTCAGATTTATCCCTTTTTCTTACTTCTAATTTCCCAGACAAAGGTGTTTTTGTCCATTCGTTTCTTCTATAGATTACCTTACCCATATGAAATTCGTGTTTTAACAGTCTGTTAACAGCCGTTGAACTCCACATTTTACCGCTAGGAGATGGTTTGCCTTCTCTATTTAATTCAAATGCTATTTTTTCTGTGTTTACACCTTGTAAATACATTTTCTTTATTTTTTGATACACTTCATTTTTTTCTTCATTTACGATAATCGTAAAATCTACTTTAATTCTTCCTTTTTCATCCTGTGTAATATTACGTACTTTTTCATAAGGGTAAGGAGGATTGCCGTTTGTTAAACGTCCTTGTTTTGCTCCGTCTTTCTTACCGTTATACAGTCTTGTTTTTATTATGTTTAATTCTGTGTTCGACATCACAGATTGTATTCCAAGAAGTGTTAAATCTGCATTATCAGACAAATCATAGGCTCTATCTGGAGTGACTAAATATGTTCCAGAATATTGTAAAACATTTTTTATTATTCCAAAATCACTTGTGTCACCTCTAGAAAGCCTGTCCCAATGGACTACAAGAACAGCATCGTATTCTTTATTTTCAATTTTTCGTAATAATTCCATTATAATAGGCCTTTCAATCAAACTTTCTCCTGACACTACATTTTCATTGTATATTTCATATCTCCATTTGTTCTTTTGTGCATATTCAATAAGTCTTGCTCTATGCTTTGCAACTACGTCAGCATCTTCATCTCCACGACTCTTACGAAGATATATAGCAACTTTATTTACTTTACTTAAATCTGCTGCCATTACATTCACTCCTTCGGACAAGTTCTAACTATTATTGAGTATAACATATAGTCAAGAAACATGAAGTTCTGATTATTTCCTTTAACCAGACGAAAGTAAATGTATCTGCAAAAAATATTGAAATACTTGAAAATATAATGAATAATTTTGTACTTTATAATTGCCTCCTATAGATAAACATACCTGGTTGATTGAGGAAAGAGGTATTACATACATTGCCTCTTTCCAACGAAGGAAATTTTTAATTGAGCCCTATATCATATAGGGCTTTTTTATTAGATTTGATACTGCAATTTTCCCTTGAGCGCGCTAAAATGTATAAAAAAGTATCTCATTATTTTTGTACGTTTAGAAAGTCGATTTTTGACTTTTTTCAACAATAATAAAGGCTGTTTTTATAAGTTTAAAAAGGTATACTTTTCTAAACATAAGGAGGATAAAGTTAATGCAAAGAAATTACGCATATATAAGGGTATCTACAAAGGAACAAAATCTATCAAGGCAATTAGATGCTATTAAAGAATGTGGCATTGAAATAAATGAAAGAGACATTTTTGTGGATAAGTGCTCCGGTCGTGATTTTAATCGTCCAGAGTATCTTTTGCTTAAAAGAAGTATTAGAAAGGGAGATTTACTGGTTGTGACAAGCCTCGATAGATTAGGAAGGAATAAAACGGAAATTTTAAAAGAATGGGAATGGATGATTAATAATGGAATAGATATTATGGTTCTTGATATGCCAATCCTTAATACCCGTAAATACCGCCAACTTGATGGCATCGGTGAATTGATTTCAAATCTTGTTTTGCAAATACTGACATGGTTATCACAAGAGGAATTGAAAAA
This sequence comes from [Clostridium] cellulosi, assembly GCF_036762875.1. NCBI lineage: Bacteria > Bacillati > Bacillota > Clostridia > Eubacteriales > Oscillospiraceae > Ruminiclostridium > [Clostridium] cellulosi. The sequence goes on from NZ_JBAIZF010000024.1 coordinate 32,175, forward strand.
CATAAAAGAAAGGCAGAAAATGGGCATAGAATCTGCAAAAAAACGTGGTGTAAAGTTTGGACGTCCCAAAATAATACCAAATAATTTTGAAGATGTTTATAATCGGTGGGTTAACGGGGATATTACTGCTGTAAAAGCAATGGAACTAACTGGCTTAAAAAAGAATACTTTCTATAACAGAGTTAAGGAATTTAAAGCAAAAAATTAACAAGATATATGAGTAATTTTAGTTTTTTATAGAATCTTATTACACTAAGCACTTTTTATATAAATTATAGCAATTAGTAAGGTTATCATGGTATATGTGGCAAGAGTAATTTTGATGATTGGATTTAGAACAATGACCTGAAAACTAGCGATAGCAATGTTTGAAAGTAATAATATATAAATATACCGCTTATTTCGTTCTTTCAATTTAAATCATTCCTTTCCTATATCTATTTTATATTTTACTCCTTGATTGTATTTAGGACCAGATTTTTTTCAAAATTGACGTTATACTTATAAAATGAAATAGGAGGGATAATAATGGAATATATAGAGTTTGCAAATCGGATGATTCAGGATTTAAAAAGAGAATTTAAAGAAGTTAGGCTGGATGAAAAAGACAGAATATATGTTGGTAGCGAGTTTACCAATGCTTCTTTGCCTTTAAAAACACTATATAAAGAACACCTTCTTGTAGGATATCAGAAAAATTTGCAAAACTACATAAAAATAATTTCGAATATTTTGAATTTTTACAGGTTTAGGTTAAACTTAAGCAATGTTTTTCCATTTGTAAAGCAAAAAGACTTCGGAGAAGGCATTAATAATAATTTTATAAAAGAAGATTTATTTTGCAATCTGTCTTTATTTTATGTGGTTGATATGGGAGAGGTTTTCAGATTTGTTCTACTTGATGATTTAGAAAATGCAAACATAGATTTGAAAGTATTAAGAAATGAAAGCATGAAAAATTTAAATAAAATAACAAATATTCTAAGTAGGCTTGATGAAAAACATCATATATATTCTTTACGCTTTAATTCTGATTTTGGAGCATCTCTATTTCTTACAGAAAATATACAACAACAAATTAAAAAAAAGATAGGAACAGATATATTATTTTGTATGCCATCATGTACTCGTTTTATTTGTACAGCATATGATGAACATATGTTAAATACTAATTTATATATACTGCGTCAATTAATAGATGAAGATGAGGATATAAACAAGATATCAAAAAATATATACAGAAGAGATGCACAAGGGGGCTATTCGATTGTTAATTAAGAATAATTGTATTTAATTCAAACATTATCCACTATAAAAATATTTACAAGCATCATTAAAGAAAGTATAATAGTGTAAAAGCGTAGTTGGTAAATATGGTTTTTTTAAGGATAAATGGTTTTCACGGAACCATTTATTCTTTTTTTGTAAGTTTACTATATATACACCTCGAGTAAGCAAAAAATAGAGTGTTAATTTCTACTTAAAACAATATGATAAGGACCTGCGCTTCCTAACAATATACGTTATACTAATAACATAAAAATGTTTTACAGGGGTGAAGAAATGATGAGTAAAAAAACTATTATTTTGTCTATTATTTTATCAAATGCATTCCCCATCATTGTAGGATATAGTGTATTTTATATTTTACTTACAGTTATAAAGCAAGTTCCAGCAGTAGGTCAGGAAGTATTAAAATTATGGTTTATACCATTTTCAGTGTTAACTGCTTATATAATCTACTCAATCAGAAAAGATTATAAATTATCAAAGCAAAAGGGAATATAGTAATAACAAAGAAAAAGTGCTTCTGCTTGAAGCGCTTTTTTTGTTCAGACCTCATACTATTCATGCAAAACTAAAGGCAGGTCATAACTTCTCATATTGTGAATTCACAGTGTGAGAAGTTATGACCTTTTTGTTTTATAAAGTGATACATTATTGTTGTGAGGAGGTGAGAGATACCTATGGATTTTTTGGGAGATAGAATTAGATATTTAAGAGAAAGTGCAGGATTAAAACAGAAAGATATGGCTCTCGAGTTTTCATTAAATGAAAATACATGGAGTCAGTATGAAACTAATAAAAGAACCCCTGACATAGATACAATTAAAAAAATTGCAGAGTATTTTCATGTTTCTATCGAGTATTTAATGGGATTAACAGATGTGCAATATAACCCAAAAGAAGAAGAATTTAAAGAAATGGTACATATTTATTATTCACTTTCAAAAGATGAGAAAAGAGAACTGATTAAAGAATTGAAGCAAAAATATGCAGGGAAAAGGAGGTGATTAGATTGTTTTTGGAACTACAAAAAAGCGAAAACAAGCAGTTGTACAGAGAGATGCTGTATGCAGTAGGGGCAATGTCAAGACTTTCAAGTGAAAGTTCAATTCCATACCTCGGTTATAGGGAAGTAGAAAATATTTTCTGTTTGGCATTCGGAGCGGAAAATTTATCAAGGTCCGACTGCTCGGCAGATGCCTCTAAAGACAGAATAGGAATAGGAATAAAAACTTTTTTAAATGGAAATGGCAGAACACTTCAAAAGATTGCTGAGTTTAATAGAGACAGCAGTTTATTCAGAGGGAAAACACCTAAAGAGATAGTTCAAATAGTATCTAATTTAAGAAATGAAAGAATTAGAGCAACTAAAAGAATTCACGGACTGGATGAACTGATATACCACTGTGTAGTAAGAGAAGAAGGCAAAATTAAAGTTTTTGAATGCCCGATGGATGAAATCGATATAAAAGGAATAAAAAACATAAATGCTGGAACGAAAAACATTATTGCTTTTGAAGATGGGAAAAATGAGTACAGTTTTAATTTATCAAAAAGCACTCTTTATAAGAGATTTATTACTGAAAATGTTCTTTTAGATATTGATGTAAATATAATTGAGAATCCTTTTGAGGTATTAAGAAATCTCTTTAAAGAATCTGCCGGCAAACTGAGATTTGCTCCAATAATAAAAGAAAAAGAACATGTTTTTCTGCCGTTGTTTTCTGATAGGGGTGGCAGACACGTACCAGAAAGAAGTGGCTTAAATCAGTGGAATGCAAAAGGCAGACCAAGAGACCCTAATGAAATATACATACCAATACCTGCTTGGATTCACAAAAAATTTCCTAACTTTTTTCCGCCGAGAGAACAGCCATTTAATTTGCTTCTTCCCAATGGTGAGGTTCTCAGCGCCAAGGTTTGCCAAGATGGGGGAAAAGCCCTAATGTCAAATCCAAATTTGGCGCTAGGCAAGTGGCTGTTGAGAACTGTAATGAATTTAAGAGAAGGAGAACTTCTTACATACAGCAGACTAGAAGAACTGGGGTTAGATTCTGTAGTAGTATATAAAGAAAATGAGAATTTATATTCAATAAACTTTACTGAAATTGGTTCGTATGATAATTTCTATGAAGAAAATAAATAATAATATTTTTAAAATAAGTCCTACTGCTAGGACTTTTTTATAAAAATATGCAGCGGCGTGCTGCTTTTTTTAAAAGTTGTGCTATACTAAATACAAAAGAAAAGGCTATCAGTACAGGGAGTGGTTATATGACAAGAAATTATAAAGTAGCAAGTATGTTTGCAGGTATTGGTGGAATTTGTTTAGGATTTAAAAGAGCAGGTGCAGATATTGTATGGGCTAACGAAATTGATAAATTTGCTTGTACTACATATAGAGAGAATTTTGGAAGTGATTATCTTGTTGAAGGGGACATCCGAGATATTAGTGTAGAGGATATACCTGATTTCGATATTCTTACATCAGGTTTTCCATGTCAGGCATTCAGTATTGCAGGATATCAAAAAGGATTTAAAGATGAAAGAGGCCATTTGTTTTTTGAAACACTGCGCATACTTGAAGGAAAAAAGCCAAGGGCGTTTTTTATAGAGAATGTAAAGAATCTTGTGTCCCATGACAGCGGGAAAACATTTAGAATTATATATGATGCTTTAAAAGAAGCAGGCTATCATATAAGGTATCAGGTTATGAACTCTATGGAGTATGGAAACGTGCCTCAAAACAGAGAGCGCATCTATATAGTCGGGTTTATAAATAAAGAAGAATGTAATAGATTTTATTTTCCAGACCCCATTCCGCTTACAAAGACTATAGATGATATTGTCAATAAAGAAGTTAAACAAGACGATAAATACTACTATGACCGCAGTTTAAAATATTATGATATGCTTAATGAGAGCATGAATAAAGAAGATACAATATACCAGTTGAGAAGAGTATATGTAAGAGAAAATAAAAGCAAAGTATGTCCTACACTGACTGCTAATATGGGTACTGGGGGGCATAATGTTCCGTTAATTAGGGATAAATATGGAATAAGAAAACTTACACCAAGAGAATGCCTGCTGTTTCAGGGTTTTCCAGAAAGTTTTAAAATTCCCGAAAATGTAAGTGATGCACAGTTGTATAAGCAGGCAGGCAACTCTGTTACGGTACCAGTTGTAGAAAGAATTGCGTCAAATATGATTTCAATCATGAGAGAATGGGATAGTGAAAGCAAACATGCACATAAGCCAGAAGGTTTAGATAGTACAGCGATTGCTTTGTAGTTAGGATGAGATTTGTATGAAATACAAAGCAATTGGAAAATTTCAAAAATATATTTTAGATTGGTATTCGAAGAATGGCAGAACATTTCCTTGGAGGTATACCTTTGATGCATATAAGGTTTTAGTTTCAGAAATACTCTTACAGCAGACAAACGTTGAAAAAGTTATAAATCCTTATAATACTATAGTAAAAAAATATAAATCCGTTTTGGAACTTGCTGATGCAGACATAATATTTCTTAAAGATTTATTTAAAGACTTAGGGTTGTTTTACAGAGCAGATAGGATTATCAGTATATCAAGACAAATTATTGAAATGTATGAGGGGATGATTCCAGACAAAAGGGAAGAATTATTAGCCATTAAAGGCATTGGAAATTATACAGGCAATGCAATTTTGTGTTTTGGCTATAATAAGCCTTATGCTATTGTAGACACAAATGTGATTAGAGTGTTTGACAGATTTTTTGGCTTTAAATCTTCCAGCAAACGTCCGCATACAGATAAAAAAGTATGGGAGTTTGCCCAAATGCTTATTCCAGAGGATAATTATGTTGATTATAATTATGGACTTTTAGATTTCGCTGCAGTAGTATGCAGGTCAAGAAAACCGATGTGCAGTAACTGCTTGATTTATGATATGTGCTGTTATAATTTAAATAACATTACATCAGATAATAGCAAAAACCCTATCAATAAATAAAATGTAAACACCGCATTCAATGCGAAAAAAGAATTATTATAAATATTATATGTTATAGAAGCAGAGATAAAGAGAAATGAATTAAAATCATTTCTCTTTATCTCTGTGAACTTAACTATTTGTAAAAAAGGACCTTACAACTTGGACACTATGCGCTATATTATGTTTAGAAGCATCTATTAAAAAGGAAATGGTCGCTACTTATACTGCTTATAAATTGCTGAGTAATGTCCAACATTCTGTTTGGTTTTAGTAATGATTCTTGTAAATGTAGAAATACCAAGGCTTGTGAAGTGACTTAAGGTTGGACATAATGAGTTAAAGAGATTATTTAACGCAATTAAAAATTCTGGTGATAGGCATGCACTCCGCAACTTGTGTATATTTAGAGTAGCATATCGATGTGGACTTCGTGCGACAGAGGTTGGACTATTAAAATTAGAATACTACAATAAATCCAAAGGAGAATTATACTGTAAGCGTTTAAAGGGCAGTTGGAATACTACAATTGCCCTAGACAAAAAAACTGCTCAAGTTCTGAATAGGTATATAAAAGAATATGGGATAAAAGAAGAATCGAAAATACTTTTTGAAAGCCAAGAACAGAAACCTATATCCAGAAAAACATTAGACTATTTAATGAAGCATTACTGCAAAATGGCGAATATAAAAGATGAAAACAAGTGGCATTTTCACTGTTTGAAGCACTCTACTGCAGTACATTTGGCAGAATCTGGCCTTGATATAAAAGAAGTTCAATTCTGGCTAGGACATAAATCTGTAAACTCTACTTTATGCTATTTTCAGTTTACTACCCAACAGCAAAAAATGATGCTGAAAAAACTAGAAAAACACAGCATGCTTGTATAAGAAGTACAAGCACGAATAGGCCATATGTATTTGCTAATACACATGACCTTTTATCGTTTGTATTAAATTGATTTAACACGTGTTAAAGGTTACTGGTTATAGAAGTGGAGAGTTTAATTTTTTGGTTATTGGTTGAATAGGGATTAATTTTTCGTATGATATATATATAAAGTCTTACGCCCTATCCTCCGCCATCTTCAAAAAAGAATGCTGGAGGACTAAATACTGAAGATGCTGTTAAATACTTTACATCATTATTTATTTGCTGTATAAGATATTTTTTTATCAAATTAATTATAATTAACAATTTAATAAGAAGAAATTTAAAATTTACTTTGTCTGGTTCGCTAAAATTACTAAAATCTATTTTTTCGCTAACTTTATTTGGAAGGTAAACAGGGTTAATAGTTTTTTCCTTTAATATTCTTATATAATTGTTTTGGGTTTTTTGTGGGTATTTCGCATCTATAAAATCTTTAGGCATCTCATTATAGTCATTAACAAATTCTATAAGGTTGCTGGCTTTTATTTTTCCAAACTCATTTTCAATTTTTTGTATCAGTTCGTTTTTATATAGGAAATGATTATTGAGATTAGCCTTTTTAATTGCATCCCAAAGCAAGTTTTCGCAAAACTGTTTTGTTAAGACATCTTTTATTGTCCTGTTATTTTTATAGTTGCGCCTTAAATATGCCTTTTTTACTTGGTATTCAAATCGCAAAACATTCTTCACTTTACTTAGCATAGCAAAGTCTGCATCTGACACGGAAGACGGTTTACTAATAGCCCTAGACTTTATTTCATCAAATTTAGAATAGATATTTAAAGCATAACTTCCGTTTCTCGCCTGTATGCCTGTTGAAAAAATATGTTTTTTTAACCTAAGATACTGCATTTTTTTAAGACACTCTAAATAGGTTATTTTATCCTTTTCATTATCCATATAATAGTGGACGAATGGATGAATTTCTGTACATATCCAATTTTGAAAGGAAGAAATATCTGTATTTGGAAAGAGTATTTTAATTTTGTGGTCAATTAGTTTTATAATTAAATCTGCATTATCAAGGTTATAAGGCTTGGCATTTGTTCCATAGTAAAATTTGGGAACAGAAAATTTAATTAAAAGTATTCCTTTTGGAAAATACCAAAATAGAAGATGTCCGTTCTTTTTAAAATATGAAGTAGTACCATCTTTTTTATTGACCCATTTTCTCCATTCATTTTCCAGAAGATAATTTATATCAATATATGCATAAGTATATGCGCGAAGCGAATCCACAGATACAGATGCCATGTACTCACCTCCTTTCCCTGAAACCTTTCCAAGGGAGTTGGAGGTCATTTTACATGGCAAATATAAGAATTCAAATTTTTAGGCGAAAAATTTTTAATTCCAAGGTTTAAAATTATTGTTAGACTTTAAAGGTTTACAAACTAATGCGATTTTAGAATCGCTCCTCTAAATAGATAGTATAAAAAGAATATAATATCAGAAACGGATTTAATTTGTATGCTTTTGATATAGAAACATAGATAAAACATTTTATAAGTGTTAGAAACTATTTTATTTGATTTAATATACTAAGAAACGGTTCTCTCTCTCTTGATAGGAAATCTTTTTGGAATATTTATTTATAAAAGAAAAATGAGGGGAGATAATTTTGAGTGAAAATAAAAAAGAAAAAACACAAAAAGGACAGCAGAATAAAATTGAAAAATTAATGAATACAATTATAAAACAGAACAAAGATGCTTTTAAGGAGTTAGCCAAAAAATAAGGGGTTGCAATATGCAACCCTTTGTACTTTATGATTTTTTGCAAATGGGTAAGACAACATAAAACTTTTTTGATCTTTTATAAAAATGTAGAAAAAGTTTTTAAACATTTATAAAAATATAAAGTTCTCTTACTCACCAATCTATACTCTGGAGCAGAAACCTCCAAAAAAATATGTGTTATGCTATAAATAGGTTGTAAAACACAAAAATTGGAGGTGCAACTCGATGGCAAAAATCAAATTTATTGTAAAAGAACTTAATAAACCATCGCAGTTGGCACTGTCCAATTTAAGCCGGGTAGTTTATACTAAAATAACTACTACAGAGGACACTTATAGTGCCAAGGATGGCACTATTACGAAATTGAACAGTGCTATAGAAAAAACAGCATAAAAAACAACTACCCCAAAAAAGGGCTACCGAGTATGCGATAGCCCTTTTAAATTTAATTGATTTGGATATATTATTTATAAAAATATTTTTAGTTAATAAGGAGGTGGTGCCATGACAGCGAAAAAGCGAATACCCAATAGATTAGTGCATGAGAAGTCACCCTATCTGCTTCAACATGCCTTCAACCCAGTCAATTGGTATCCGTGGGGCGAGGAGGCTTTCTCCCGGGCACGAAAAGAAGACAAGCCAGTCTTCCTATCTATTGGGTATAGTTAAATTGCTGTTAATGACGCACTTGTCATTGGTGCCACGTCATGGAGCGTGAATCCTTTGAGGACGAAGAAGTTGCAGATATACTCAACAGCAATTTCGTCAGCATAAAGGTTGACCGAGAAGAGAGACCGGACATCGACAACTTTTATATGGATGCTTGTGTCGCGCTGAACGGTTCAGGCGGCTGGCCCCTTTCCTGCTTTTTGACCCCTGACAAAAAGCCTTTTATGGTGGGAACCTATTTCCCAAAAAACGATGGTCGGTACGGAACCGGATTTATCACCATATTAAAATATATATCTGACATTTGGAAGTCGAAAAGAAAAGATATTCTCGAGGATTCTGAAACCATAGCCGCTCACATCAGCAGTCAGCCGAAAAAATCAAAGCGCAACGAAAACTGCAGCAGTATCGCCTATGGTCAGCTTTCCGGCAGCTTTGATCCGGAATACGGTGGTTTTGGTCACGCGCCGAAGTTCCCCACACTTCACAATATACTGTTTTTGCTGCGCTACGGCCTAATAAATGATGACAGCAACGCTTTTGATTATGTCAAAAAGACGCTCGATTCAATGAGAGCCGGCGGCATATTTGACCATGTCGGCGGCGGGTTCTGCCGTTATTCCACTGACAACAAATGGCTTGTACCTCACTTTGAAAAGATGATGTATGACAATGCGCTCCACATCATGGCATATTCCGAAGCCGGCGCGCTTATCGACAAAAAATACTTTGATACCGTCAGAGAAGTCGTTGATTTCTGTGTAAGGGACATGCTTCACCCTGACGGCGGATTTTATACAGCGATTGACGCGGACAGCGAAGGTGTTGAAGGCAAATACTACGTTTTTACCCCGAAGGAAATCTCAAAAGTACTGGGAGATAAAGACGGTGAAAGATACTGCAGACTCTACAACATAACACGGCAAGGAAATTTTGAGGGCAAAAACATTCCAAACCTCATCGGCGTATCACTTTCGGACGATGACAAAAGGTTTGCCGTTGACGCAAACAAGATGCTGCTCAATTACAGGCAACAGCGTATTCTGCCCGCCACCGACGATAAAATCATGACGTCGATAAACGGGCTTATGTCCGCCGCTCTCGCGGAAGCAGGCAGGATAATGGGAGAGTCCAAGTATTTGGATTATGCAAGCCGCAGCACGTCTTTTATTTGCAATAACTTAATAAAAGACGGCCGGCTTCTGAGCTATTGGAGGGACGGTGCGGCAGATATTCCGGCGACGTCGGACGATTACGCCTATTTCATCTGGGGGCTTATCGAGCTTTACGAAGCCGAGCATTATTCAGGCTGGCTTGCGCTGGCGCTGAAATACACTGACGATATGAACCGGCTTTTCTGGGACGATGAAAACGGCGGATATTTTATGACTGGGAAAGACGTCAGCGACATGCCGTTCCGCCAAAAGAATCTGCACGACGGCGCTATCCCGTGCGGCAATTCTGTCGCAGCATTTAACCTTGCGCGTCTTTCGAGGATCTGCGCAAAACCCGAATACGAACGCAGGGCCGAGGCAGTGCTCGAAGCGATGGCAAAGGAGATAAACGCATACCCGTCCTCATGCTGCGGAGCGCTCTGCGCTGACTTGTTTTTCAAGGCACGCGGGCGTGAGATAGTCTTTGTGAACGGGCAAGGATTGGATGAGCTTCTAAGTTGCCTGCCCTCATTCTCACCCTTTACCGTCACTGCTGTCTGCGGGATGGGATATGAACAGATGGATGAACTTGCACCTTTCTTAAAGGATTATAAATCGGAAAACGGAAAGGCTGCGGCCTATCTTTGCAGCGGCGGCACCTGCAAACAGCCCGTGTCCGACGTGGATGAGTTTAAAAAACTGCTTTTGGATAGCGATGAGGTATAGGAAAAGGAACTGCTAAAATAACTTTGGCAGTTCCTTTTTTCAACCCGATAATAGGTTTATCTGATTTTATCAAATTTTATGAAATCTATTGACTGACGGCGGCAAGGATAGTTTGAAAACGGTTTCACTATTCATTGTTACGCCGTCCCTAATCTCGCCAGTTTCGAGGTCAAAGAGTTTTGCATTTGGCTTTTTGACGATTAAATCCACAGGCTCAACATGAGGCAGGAATGAACGCAATACAAACGTATCGTTATCATATGTATACAGCGTTACTTTGCTTTTTACGTCGAGCATTACAGGCGATTTTTTCAAGAATACAGAGCGTATCATTTTTAGTATTTCCCGCGGGTAGTGATAAATTTCGCCGAAATCGTCAGGGATCGTGAGAATATACAGATTGCCGCGGCTGACCGTTGTCTTAAGCAGTATCGGGAAGCTGTTTTCTTCGCCAAACGCGCCTGCAAGCTCCCATGTCTCGTTGGTGGAGAATTCGACCTGCGGCAGCAGAACCTTTTGAGCTGCTTCGGCAGTTCCGCTGAATGTTGTGCCGTTAAGCGAGTATGCGTACCTATTTACGCAGGCCTTGCGGTCAGTGAGCCACGCGCTTGTAAAGCTCGAAAAGCCTTTGTCCTGCATCTTGCCTAAAAAGCCGGATGTGACGATTACATCGGCGCCTGATTTTAAGCTTTCTTCAATTTTATCTATTATTTTACTGTCACACGCCGCTCCCTCTGTCAGGAATATGGTTTTCGCATCTTTGGGATAGTATGGATACGGTTCCAGCGGTATGCCCGCCATGCCGATATAGTTGTGCAGATAGTTCTCGCCTTTGCTGTGATATGGGAGATAGCACGCCGTACCGACAGGATTGCCGAGTTTGCCCATGACCTTATCCATATTCTCGTACAGTTTCCCGAGCAATGGTACGCAAAGTGAATAGTCCCTGTCAAGCAGCGAACCGAGGCAGAATACGCTCGTTTCCCTCGCCTTTCCGAACAATGTCAAATAGGTTTGGTCAGCGTAAGACGTCAGGTTATAGGTACATTCATACGGGTCAAACCAGCCGCCCATGTTTTTTCCAGGCTTTACATTTTCGAGATACCTCATTATAAAGTAACTGAGGTACTTGGGAAGGTGCTGCTGGGTATACTGGGGATTTCGCGTTTCAGTACCTGTGTAGATTGAATCAAAGATGGCCGATTCGTCTTCAAGATTATATCCGCAATCTTGGTAATGCTCGTACCAGTTGGGATATTTAATTATCAATTTAACACTGGGGTTGACCTTTTTCGCTGCGGCAACAAGTTCTTTGGAAAACTCCCGCTTAATTTTGAGGCGGTACTCGGCCCAGCCCATATCGCCCTTTGCCTTTATACATTCGTCACACTTGCAGTTGGTAAAATAAAAATCGTCCAAAATGATCTCGTCAAACATGCCGGCGGTAAACTCGACAAGTTCTATTACCTTCCTGCGGTCTTCTTTTTTAGTATAACAGAAGCCGTTAAAACCGACGTCTCCCCTATCCTTTTCCAAGGTTATGCCGCCGGATGTCTTAAAGCCTTTGTCGTTGAAGAAAGCCTTGAGTCTGAGCATTTTCTCCTTGTCAATAATCCGTCCGCCGCGAAATGTTTCAAGATAGACTTTGCTCACCGCGATGTTCCGGGAGATGAAGTCAAACTGTCTGTCAAACTCCTCCAGATCATCAATTTTTACAAGGTCATCTACCCGGCAGTATACCGCAACGCTGTAATTTTTATAACTCATAGCAGTGCACCCCCAATTAAAAAGGTTTTTATCTCACTTGTCCATTATCATTAGGGAACATCTGTTCATTTTTATTTTATCACGGTTTTTTCTCTTTTGAATGGTTTACTCAAATATTCCATTGGAAAACTGCATCCCTCTTTCAAGATAAATAATTATATTATGGATAAAAATAAGCTGCTTAACATCGTCTGTTAAGCAGCTATACAATATATGTAAAAAAATACCTCTTCATTCAATTATAGAGAACATACGGCTTGTTATATTCTGAAGCCAGCCGCTTTATTCTCTCAAACTGCGCGGGCGTATTATTGATATGCACCGATAAGAAATCCAAAGCGTCCAGCCATGGCAAATTTTCTTCTCTGTCAGCGGGAATTTCGTATGTTATGTAGCCTGAAAAGATATTCCTGACTGAATCAATTAGCCAGCGCCATTGCTTTTCGCGGTTTTCAGACTGAGAAAACCTTGAGCCAACTGAGAAGAACGAGCATCCGGTTCTTTGAGCAAGCCCGGCCATTTTAAAAATGAATTTTGCATAGTTTTTGAACCATTTGTCCCATAATGCCTCGGACTCTGCACTGCCGGAGAAATCGATTTCTTCACAGCTTTTTCCGTCGTTTAATTTGAGCATTGGTTTGAACAAAACCCTAAATCCTTTTTTGTGAATGTAGTCAATCATGTTTTCAATTTCCCAGTCTCCTGGGGTTCGCGCAGTAGAATAAACGATATCAGTCGACAGAACATTTTCTTGCCACGCTGTCACAGGAAGAATAATAGTGTCACGATCATCACCTTCAAATACCGTGTCCAGCTTCTCAAAAGTGTCACGACTCGCGAAATCACCTTTTTGAGCGCACAGGCACAAATCAACGCATTTGACAAACGGGAAATCAATACTACTCGCCATCATAAATAGCATCCCCTTCGCAATGTCTTTAATTTTGGATTTACACGGAACAATCTGATCGCTGTCACATATTATTCGGTCGCAAATAATTATAACCCACAGGTACCGCAAAATTTGTCGAATTTGGTCTTATTCTCCAACTTTTTGTTGTTACATATTATGTTTTTATTTGTAATATTAGATTGGTTTGAGATTTTTATCCTATTTCTACAACCTATAGAATATTGGATTTTGCCGCAATTTAATAAGTAGTCATAGGCCTATAAATCAATAAAACACCCCTGTTATGGTGTCCTTTAGGACCGTACCAAAACAGGAGTGTTTTAAAACGTAATCTATTCTTTATACTTATCTGCTAAATTTTTGTATTCATCAGCGTTGGCAATGAGTCTGAGCTGTTCATCCTTGTTGAGAATGCGTTTGAACTTGGCGGGAACGCCCATATACATTCTGCCGTCAAGCACTTCGGTCCCGGGCGTTACAACACTGCCGGCAGCAATCAAGCAGCCTTTTCCAATCTTTGCACCACTCAAAACGACAGCACCTATGCCTATAAGCGTGCCGTCACCGATATTACAGCTATGAAGCACCGCATTGTGCCCAACTGTAACATTTTTGCCCACAACAAGAGGGACCCCTTCATCACAGTGAAGTGTGCAGTTATCCTGGATGTTGGAGCCATCCCCGATTTCAATGTGAGCCATATCGCCCCTTATTACGGCATTATGCCATACGCTTGCTTTTTTGCCAATTTTAACATTTCCAATAACCTGAGCGCCCGGAGCAATAAAAGCGCTTTCGGAAATGTCCGGCATATCCATTCGCATCCCCCCCTTGAACAGTCCTTATATTTTATTGTCTGCGGATTAATGTGTATTTATTTGCTTCAGCTGCGCCTTAACAGGCTTATAAGCAAAACCGGAACTGCGCATATAAACTGATAAGTGAGCACGAAAGCTGCTGTAACCGTATTTCCAAAATACTCTAAGATAACCGCAAACAACATTCCCAATACAGCGAGGGCAATCTGGAGAAGCGTATTAGCCCAAAATGTACCCTTGAGTTTTACGCATGCATTAATTGATTCCGAATAACCCGCCATATCCTTTACCGCTATGCCGGCTTCAACTGGGCCATAAACCCTATTGTCCTCAAGCAACCTCATTTCACGCGATTCGAGTACAGTGACATCATCGGAATTAAGCCCGCACTTTTGTTCCAAAAGCTCCGGCGTAATATTCGGGTCGCTCGTTTCAATAAGCACCCGGACGCCGTTGCTGCCAAGTTTGCAAAGCTGATAACCGGTTTCATCATCAATGCCATACATAACTATAAAGATTGCGCGAACCTGTCCGTTAATGGCAAGATAAGTCACATCCCTGCCGTTTATTGTATATCTCATCTCGTAATCGCGCGAAGGCGTGTCAACCATGTGCTTGTGCATAAGCTGCCTGTTCCCGAGCAGAACATCGTTGTCATCTATTACCGCATATAAGCCCTTATTGTCCTCAAAAACAATCCTGTCAACCTTTTTCAGCAGTTTTCTGCCTATTCCTACATCAGCGAATATGTCCAAAAACGCACTTGCAAGAGGGCTTTTTCCGGCCTCAGCAATACTTGTGGCATAAAGCACAGCTTCTTCTATTTTTTCTTTATGGAAAGTCTTAACACCAATAATCTTCGTGCCTTTGCCCGGGAAAATGAAGCTTCCGTCAGCGACAATCGCGTCAGCGCCGCCGAAAGTTGCAACATCCTTGCATCCCGTAAGCAGGCAGTTGTGCTTTGCAAGCCGTTTGCATGCCTTATAAAACGGAACGGATACTCCAAATTCAAACATGAGCGGACTCGATATGCTGCAGATTGAGCAAAATGCAATCACTGCACTGCTAACGTCCTTTGTGAGCGCAAATACAATTGTTGTTATAAGAGCTACCGCAAGTGAAATTGGAGCAAATGCCTTTGCTGCAATATCAGAAGGAGACGGTTCATAGGATTTTTCAAGAAAATCCGTGAGTGAATCCGTTTTTGCAAGACTGATAATTGACGGCGTGCCGTCAAAGGTTGGGATTACCCTCTCGGCAACATCGTCGGATACTGGGTAAGCAGCATATGCAGTATCTATAGTTTTCAATAGCTTAAGGTTATTACGCACCCTGGATACATAAAATATCTTGGCAAGAAGGTTAAAGCTTATTCCTGCCGCGGCGCATGAAGAGTAGACAGCGCTTACGGAAGCGACTGTAGGCAACTGGGAACTCATCACAAAGTCGCAAAGAGAATAGATATTCCCTATCAATGCCGCATAGAAAGACAAAGAAATAATGCTGTCCGCGTCAGGTTTAAAAGTAAACAGCGAAGCTATTCCTTTAACCGAAGCGGAAAAACTTAATAAGCCAACTGCAAGCAGTAGAATAAGATTCAAAATTATGTAACCATAAGCTACTATGTCCATTGTAAAAAATGAAGGGGCATAAGCCGCAAAGACAGTTGCAGCTATAAGAAAAAGCGTCAGAACTATGCTAAAAGAGAAACGCACCTTTAGCGACTTCAAAAAATCGTCCTGATCGGCTTGAATTTCGTCCAATTCATCGCTTTGGATATTTGGGTCCTGCTGTTTTTTGATGGGAAACGTGATCTCTTCATCTTCCGTCTCCTCATTCAGCTCAATGCTGAAACGTTTCTTAGCGTTTACATCTTTGGGATTATCTTTATGTAATTCGTTGGCTGCCGTATTTGAAGTACGCCCAGCCATCATTCTTTCCCGCTCTGAAGAGCTGTAAATTTCCCTGCTGGCGGGTTTTGTATCTTCAGAGTTGATTTTTTTATTCGTATTTTCCTTTATCTTTTGTGACAGCCTCGAGACCTTTTCTCTCTGGGCTGAATTTGACCATTCCTCAACAGCCTGTTGCATTCTGCCCTGGCTGTTTGTTTCACCTGATTTGTCATGAACATCATACATAATATCCGCTCCAATTGTATTACTTTAATGCGCTTTCTCTGCGCCTTACAATCTCATACATCAAAATTCCTGCAGCAACCGATGCATTAAGCGATTCGATTTTGCCGCGCATCGGCAGCGAGACAAGAAAATCACACTTTTCCCGTAAAAGCCTTGAAATGCCAAAACCCTCTGAACCAATCACAAGGGCGCATGCCCCTGAAAAATCGGTTTGATAATACGGTTGTCCTGACATTTCCGCCCCGTATATCCATATGTTCATTTTCTTAAGTTCTTCAACCGTCGATACCAGATTGGACACGCGGGCAACCGGCATATATTCAAGCGCGCCGCATGAAGCCTTACCGACAGCCGCCGTCAGCCCAACCGCTCCCCTCTTGGGTATTATTATGCCGTGCGCCCCGGCAGCCTCGGCAGTCCTTATTATCGCGCCAAGGTTATGCGGGTCGTTTATCTCATCGGCTATTATAATAAACGGAGGCTCTTTCTTTTTCTCTGCACGCTTTAAGATGTCTTCGACCGTCGAATACTCATGCGCTGCGGCAATCGCGGCAACGCCTTGATGGTTAAGGCCCGCACACAAAGCGTCCAGCTTTGCCGGACTGACATCCTTTATAGTCACACCTTTTTCCCTGCAGAGTGACACTATCCTTCCAACTGGCCCTCCGGTATTTCCTTTTGCTATAAGAACGCTGTCAACCGGCCTTCCGGATTTTAGCGCTTCATATACTGCGTTTCTGCCTGCTATGACATCATCATTGTGTTTATCTCTTTTATCAGAATACATTGTTTACCCCATCAACTGTTATTTATGTTTATTATATCATAAAGTTTCCCCAAATTAAACGCCGCTATTACTAATTTGACGATTAACTTGGCTTATTGGCGATTTTATTTTGTTTATAAAGCAAGAGCCGCCGCATTTTTAGTTGAAACCAGTCTTTTTATCGAAAGTATTGGCAGGTCAATTTTTTCAAAGTTGTTCATCTTAATCCAGAAAAAAATTTAAGAAATATAGGAAAAATACATTGCTTAATTATATGCAAATTAAGTCGTAAAAAGGACAAGTCTAAACTTGTCCTTTAATTTATAATTTATTATCAACAATAGTTTAAGACACAGCGTAACACTTAAAAAAGGCTGTTGATGCAACAGCCTTTTTAATGTTATTCTGCATTATCGGTTTCATTATCAGCTTTAATAATCGCTTTCATCGCTTCGACGGCGGTCTTTATTGCCGATGAAGTGTCAAGTACGTTTGGATTGTCAAGCCCTGCGGCAGCCCGCTCCTGGTTCCAAATGCAGGACAGCACTGCTCCTGCCCTTACGCCAAGGCAAGCGGCGACGGTAAACAATGCCGCACACTCCATTTCGCTCGCAAGGCAGCCGGCTTTAATCCATGCGCGCCATTTATATTCCAGTTCCGGCCCGACGGGCATTCTCGACGGCTCGTGCTGGCCGTAAAACGAATCCTTGCTCTGAACAACACCAGTGTGGAAACTCAGATTAAGCCGCTTTGCCGCCGAAACAAGGGCTGAAGTGACATCAAATGACGGAACGGCAGGAAATTCAATAGGTATATATTCCTTTGAAGTGCCTTCCATGCGGATTGCACCTGTCGGAATAATAAGGTCGCCGCCCAAGACCTTTTTCTGCATGCCGCCGCATGTGCCGACACGTATAAACGTATCTGTGCCGAGAGCCACAAGCTCCTCCATCGCTATGGAAGCTGACGGCCCGCCAATCCCGGTAGATGTCACAAGCACATTTTGGCCGCACAGCTCGCCGGCAAAGGTGGTGAACTCGCGGTTTTGCGCAACCTTGCGCGGATTATCAAGATAAGACGCGATTTTTTCAACCCTGCCGGGGTCACCTGGCAAAATTGCATATTTCGCAGCGCAGCTTTCATCGATTCCAAGATGGTAAATGCGCTCTTTCAAAGCAACCCATCCCCTTTATATGTCAGGTTATTTAAAACATCTTCTTATGGTGCAATACTGCGCCCGCAACTATCATACCTGCCGCAGACAGCAAAAGCGGGAAAAGAAAGCTGGCTTTCGGCAGCCCTGTAACATTCATACCGTAAAACAGGAAAACGATTATCGGAATAGATATTACAATAACGACCGAAATGAGCAGCTTGAGCATATGATTGAGATTATTCGCCCTGACTGTGGAAAAGGCGTCAATTGTAGCGTTCAGTATACGCGAATAGATGCCCGACATCTCGACAGCCTGTTTTACCTCAATTAGCACATCCTCAAGCAATTCATGTTCATCGTTTGTTAGCCTTATCACCCTTCCGCGAAGTACCTTTTCAAGGGTGATTTCGTTTGCCTTAAGCGCCGCAGAAAAATAAACAAGCGATTTGCCAAGCCCAAAAAGCTGCACCAATTCCTTGCTGCGCGGCGTTCCGTAAAGCTGGTTTTCTATATAACTCGAAATCTTATTTATCTGACGAAGGTACTGCAAATAACGGGCCGCCATGCGCATAAGAATTTGCAGAACAAATCTGGTTCTCTGCGCTGTCTGCACATTTTTGATAAGGCCTTCTGAAAAATCCGATATTATTGTATTGGGCTTTATACATACGGTTATTATGTAATGCCCGTTAAGTATTATACTCATCGGGACAACCGTATACGTCACCATATTATCGCGCTGCTGTGCTAACGGCACCCCAATAAGCATCATCGTGCCGTTTTCGCCTGTTTCAATTCGCGAAGCCTCTTCCTCGTCAAGAGCAGCACGCAAATAGTCAATTCTGACGCCAGTATCGGCTGAAAGGCGGAAAAGCTCCTGCTCGCTCGGTGAAACAACATTCACCCAACAATTTTCCGCTAACCCCTCAATGCGTGACAGTTTATCGCCGTCTGTTTTGAAATATTCTATCATAAAGACACACACTCCCATAGAATGGAGCGTGCAGTCCAGTAAGCTTCAAATCATGTTAAAAAGCAGCCGTCAGCGCGCTCCATTCGCAATATAGATTATTGCAATAACTACCACCCGGGTCGCCCACGGTTTTTTCACCCCAGTTTGCGAATATTAAATTAACAGCACTACGCCGCTTATTCGCACACATTATTATAGCACAATTAATGTCTATTGCAAGCATTTTCGTTTAATCCCGCTCCTTAATCGCCGATTTTTCAAATCTATCGCGGTTTTTCTCGCCCGCATTCCAGTTTACAATTCATTATTCGGCTGCTGTTACTATATCTAAATTGGTTTAATTATATTAATGATATAAAAAAGAACCCCGTTTTCACGGAGTTCTCTTATTCAAATTATTCGGTCAAATCCCTTCCAAACCATTTTGCGGAGATTGAGCTGCTTGTTCCATCTTTCTTGAGCTCACTGAGTGCCTTTTCAAGCTTGTCCCTCAGCAAGGCGTCATTGCGCCTGACAGCCACGGAGTATTGCTTGTTTGCGAGAATGGTATCCAAAATCCTGTATTGCTCTGCATGGGCTGACATGGAGTTACTTGCATAAGACAGATCGACCGCAAGCGCATCTATACGCGATTTGTCAAGGGCGGCAAAGGCCGAAACCGGGTCGTTGAATTCTTCGCATTTAGAATCCTTTACCTGTGATATCAAAGACGAATTAAGCAGCGCCTTTTCAGCGTCAGAATTTTTTACCGCGCCGACCGGCCTGTCCTTTAAATCCAAGGTGCTTTCAATAACCGAATCCGCATTGACAAGCAGAATTTGACGGTCAGACATATAATTTTTCGTCAAAAGCATATTCTTTTTATTCTCATCGGTAGCCTCAATTTTGCCCCAAAGCACATCAACGTTGTCCTTGTTAAAAGCTTTGGATTTATCATCTATATTAACATACTTGAATTTGACGCTGACACCCATGCGCCTTGCTGCCTCACGGGAAAGCTCAACTATAAATCCATCTGGCGTTCCATCTTCCCCGCGAAAGCTCAAGGGCTTTGCATTGGAATCAATCCCGATTGTCACCGTTTTCTGGCCGCTGCATCCGCTTGCAATAACCATCATTGCCGCAGTAAGAACAGCAAACACGCTTTTTATATACTTTCGCATCTCACCACTCCCGAGCTGTCCGCTCATCTAAAACAATTACCGCTAACACCGCCCACTTTGAGCGGCCGATTACGATTTCAATAAAAAAGGTGCAGTAATAGGATTTCCTTTAAGTGGAAATCCTATTCTTTTGCACCTTGACATATCGTAAAATGGATTATTTTCTGCGGTTGAAAATGCTCATGATGTCGAAATATTCGTCATCAGTCGACGAATGCGACGTTGTGGTGCGGGAAGATGAAGCCGAGGTATGCTTGTCCACCGACTGTGCAGCCGCCGCTGCTGCTGCCCTCGCCGACTTTGCCTGCTGGAAAGATGCTCTTACAATTGGGGATTCTGGCTGTTCAGCTGTATCAAAACCAGTAGCGATAACGGAAACTACCATTTCGTCACCGAGTTGGTCATTGAATGTAGTACCCCAGATAATCGTTGCACTCGGGTCTGCCTCGTCAGTTATCATTGACGCAGCAAGTTCGACTTCATCAAGACCAATTTCCGGTGAAGACATAACATTAATAATTACACCGCGCGCGCCCTTTATTGATGTTTCGAGAAGCGGGCTTGAAATTGCCATACGGGCAGCTTCCTCAGCCTTATCCTTGCCAGTTCCGCGGCCGACACCCATATGAGCATAACCGGCATCCTTCATAACAGCGGTAATATCCGCGAAATCCAGATTTACAAGACCGGGCATTTTTATCAGATCTGAAATGCTCTGGACGCCCTGCCTCAAGACATCATCTGCTATTTCAAAAGCGTTTGCGAGCGTAATTCTCTGTTCTGAAACAAGCTTCAAGCGCTCGTTTGGAATCACAACAAGTGAATCAACATGTTCTCTAAGGGCTGTGATACCAGCTTCCGCCTGCTGCATACGGCGGATACCCTCAAACTTGAATGGTTTTGTGACAATACCGACAGTAAGTATTCCAAGCTCTTTGGCAACCGATGCTATTACCGGGGCCGCGCCTGTTCCTGTACCGCCGCCCATTCCGGCGGTTATGAAAACCATATGTGTACCCTTGAGCGCGTCTGCAATTTCTTCCTTGCTTTCCTCTGCCGCACGCTGTCCCTTTTCAGGGTTCGCTCCGGCACCCTGGCCTTTTGTCAGCTTTTCACCTATCACAATTTTATGTGTGGCCTGCGAAAGCGAAAGCGCCTGCTTGTCCGTATTTATCGCAATAAACTCGACACCTTTTATGTTGGAGTTAATCATCCTGTTGACAGCGTTGTTTCCACCGCCACCTACTCCTACGACTTTTATTTGAACGATGTTGTCAAAATCTTTATCAAGTTCAAAAGCCATTATCGTTGCCTCCCCAAAGTTATAGAGCAGCTTTTAATAATTATATCATGAAATAATAGTATAATCCACCACTATTACTAAGTATTTTATCTTTTTTTATGGTGCCGCTCAATATATTGATATTTAATTAATATTTTTTGACCATATATATACTCGAGTTTGCCACCGCAGACTTAGCTGGGGCTAAACGTATAGCGCTTGTTTTGCGCTGACACATCAAGACTTCCCTTATCAGTCGGCTGCATTTTAGTATTTATAATTACGGCGGCATCCTTTAGCTTCCGAGCTGCCTCATTCTGAGTTCCAACCACTATGGTAATCCTCGAGTCGTAAACTACAGAAAGCCGGTAACTTGTACCGATATTGTAAGCGGTTACTTTTGCTATCTTCGCCTCTTTTACCGCTGCCGATAGATCTTTTATCAGCTGCAGCTGGTTGTTGTCAATAAAATTTACTGTTTGACCCGGTTGAACGTCAGATATATTCGCACCGGTTATTGATATCAAATTGTCAGTTTTCGATTTATCACTTGTAAGCTCAAGTACTTTCAAATCTTCATCCGCAATTACAAATTGTTTGTTAAAGTTGATTGCATAGTAAGGTTTGTCTTTTGTAACCTCAATCAAAACAGTCGTCGGCAGCCGGAGCTTTACTTTTGCATCCTTTATATAAGGCAGCGAAGTACATATGGATTTGTTCACTTTATTCTTGTCAATTCTCAAAAGATTTGTCTCGTTAGTAATTCCGCTTACGTTTTTAATCTGATCGGCACTGTACGGAGATTCACCTGTTATCTTTACTGTCTCCACTTTCAGAAATATTGCGGAACAAACGGCAAGGGCAACGAACAAAACCACCAGAAGCAATAGAAAATATGCGAACTTAGAAGGTTTTCTCCTTCTTTTTTTCTTTTTGCCTGCCCGTCTTTTGTTCTGCTCAGTCCGCATTCTTAACCTCCTGTAACATAATTACTCCTTTCAGGCAATCAGACTCTGTGTATATCAGCCCCCACACTTTGCAAATCGCGTTCAATTGAAGCATAGCCTCTGTCAATATGCCTAAGGCCTGTTACCACTGTCTGTCCCTCAGCCGCCAGCGCAGCTACAACAAGCGCAGCACCGCCGCGCAGGTCAGTCGCCTCGACCGGTGCACCGTAAAGCTTTTTGACGCCTTCGACAATAGCAACTTTGCCTTCGACTTTAATATTGGCACCGAGCCTCCTGAGTTCAGACGTATGCTTATAGCGATTCTCAAAGATGTTTTCAATGAATACACTTGTTCCGCATGCCAGCGTAGACATAGCCATAACAGGTGCCTGTGCGTCAGTCGGAAAGCCTGGATAGGGCATCGTCCTGATATTCTTTACTGGATACAATTTTCCGATCCTGCTTATTCTCAGCATATTGCCCGACGTCTCTACTATACAGCCTGCCTCTCTGAACGCTGGAAATACCGGATTTAAGTGTTCGACATTAATGCCCTTAAGCGTCAAATCCCCGCCTGTTATCGCCGCAGCTGCCATATATGTGGCCGCAACAATCCTGTCGGGTATAACAGTATATTCACAGCCGTAAATCTTATCAACGCCCTCAATCGTGATGACGCTTTCCCCTGCACCTTTGATTTTTGCTCCACATTTTATGAGAAAGTTGGCAAGGTCGACGATTTCCGGCTCGCGGGCCGCATTGACAATAGTAGTAGTCCCCTTTGCGGTGACAGACGCAAGCATGATGTTCTCAGTTGCCCCAACGCTGGGGAATGATAACACAATATTAGTTCCGCGAAGTCGTCCGTTTGTATGGCAGTTGAGCCAGCCGTGGTCCTCTTCAATGACAACGCCGAGCTGGCGCAGCGAGGAAAGATGCAAGTCAATTGGACGGGGCCCCAATTCGCATCCTCCGGGGAACGAAATTCTTGCTCGGCCCAATTTGGCACAAATCGCACCCAGAAATACGATTGAAGACCTCATTTCGCGCATTAATTCATCCGGTATATCATATTTATCGGCAGAAATCGGGTTAACTACAATGTTTTCGCCATTTTTTTTAACGCTGCACCCTAAATATTTTAAAATGCTGCAAGAAGCGTCAACATCAGATAAATCCGGACAGTTATGTAAAACGCTCGGAGTCTGGCACAGCAGCGTCGCTATGAGTATTGGCAATGCACTATTTTTGGCGCCTTGAATTTGCAGCTCGCCATGCAATGGGCGGCCGCCGTTCACTATAAGTCTTGACATCGTTACGCACCCTTTCAAGCCTCGGGGTTGCTCATACCCCTGCAATCCCATACTATGCTTTAAAAAGGTACGATGTTCAAAGCGAAACATCCTTCTAATCAACTTAAACATCTTTCCTTTGTCTTATTCAACTTACAGCCAAAATCTTATCGAATTTTATTTTTATCACCAATCCGTATCCAGACAGAAAGCGAAAAAAATCTTTTTATGTTTGTTCTGTACTTGAAAAACGCGAGACCGACAGGATTATTCCCATCTGAAACAGCAGCATTACGAGGGATGTTCCTCCGTAACTGAAGAACGGCAGGCTGATTCCTGTATTCGGTATGGTGTTCGTAACAACGGCGATGTTTAAAAGCGCTTGTACGCCGACCTGAATGGTAAGGCCCACTGCAAGCATTGCCCCGAATTTATCCGGTGCACGCATCGCAATCACAAAACCGCGCCAAAGAAGGAGAATAAACAACAAAATTACTATTGTGGCGCCGATGAATCCAAGTTCCTCGCAGACAATAGCGAACACAAAGTCGTTTTGCGGTTCGGATATATAGAGGTACTTTTGCCTTGAATTGCCGAGGCCAAGCCCCATAAGTCCTCCGGATCCAATGCCGTAAAGCGATTGAAGCGTCTGCCAGCCGTTGCCTGTCGGGTCGCTGTATGGGTCAAGCCAATACTTTAGCCTTGCCTTAGCATAATCAATTGCATGGGTAAAAATAACGATGCCGGCAACCGCGGCGCCTGCAAGCCCAAAACCGCCGGTAAACCATTTGAAGGGTGTTCCCCCGATAAACATAAGCGAGAACCCGATGAGCAGTATCAAGACTGTACCGGAAACATGCGGCTCTTTCAACATTAATACGGCAATGCTGCCGAGTATCAAAATAAATGGCAGCACCCCATATTTAAACGTTTTCATTTTGCTGTAATTCTTTGATATAAGGTGCGCGAATAACAAGATGACTGCGAACTTCGCTATCTCTGACGGCTGAAAATTCAGCGAGCCAATGTATATCCAGCGATGTATGCCTTTATCGTTATGCGCGGGTAGAACGAGGACGGCGGCAAGCAAAATATAGCTTATTCCCATTACAGGCCAGGCTAACTTGTGCAGCCAATGGTAATCAATCCTTGACATAACCATCATGATTACTAAACCCATTGCAGCCCACAGCGCCTGTTTTCTTATGAAGAAGAAACTATCCTGCCCCTTTTTGTAATAGGCATAAGCATAGCTTGCTGAAAACATCATTACAAGGCCGAGCATAAGGATAATCATGACGAGTACGAAAAACGGCAGGTCAAATCCGCCTTTTATAAGTCGCCTTTTTTTAGCGGTTACAACGCTGCTGCCTCTCATTCTGCTCTCTGTCGCCACTAATAATCCTCCCAACATTCCGGCGCATATCAGAAAATCAATTTATATGCCGTTTTTGGCTTAAAGTCCCGGCATTAATTCAGTATTAACGCCAGCCAAGTGACACCTGCGGCCGAAGATACGATAGTTACAATTGTAAATACGGCAACTATCTTCATTTCACTCCAGCCAGACATCTCAAAATGATGATGAATAGGGGCCATTTTAAAGACCCTCTTGCCCGTTGATTTGAATGATATCACCTGAATTATATCGGACAATGTCTCAACTATATATATGATCCCAAACGGTATAAGCAGAAGCGGCTGGTCAATCCCGAATGCTATTGCACTGAGCATTCCGCCGAGAAAAAGTGATCCTGTATCGCCCATAAATACCTTTGCGGGATAGAAATTCCATACCAGGAAACCGAGGCAGCCGCCTGCAAGTGCCGCAGCTACCGCCGCAAAAGCTGTGCTCATCATTATTTTAGCGGAAAGCATGAATCCCAAGGCCGCAACTGTCGTAACCGAAGCAGCAAGCCCATCGATGCCGTCAGTTAAATTGACGGAGTTGACTGTTCCTACAATTATAAAAAGGGCAATCGGCCAAAAAGCGATGCCAAAGTTTACAGTCCATGGGGTAAACGGCACCATCATGGTGGTTCCCCTGTATCCTGTCACAAACTCCATGACAAGGAATATCAATGCGGCGAGAATTTGAAGTGAAAATTTCTGCTTTGGTGTGAGTCCCAAATTGCGCTTCTTAACAACCTTGATATAATCGTCGCAAAACCCTATCATGCCAAACATTACGGCCATAACCATACCGTAGATGAGCCTTGAGCGCTCATTATCGCTCATTTGGAACTTGAAATCCTTTGCGAAAATAAGCACTACGATAACGGCTACAAGAATACCGATAATAAACATTAAGCCGCCCATTACCGGCGTTCCCTGCTTTGATTTATGCCAAACAGGCCCTATTTCTTTTATGCTCTGACCGTATTTGAGTTTTCTTAAATAGGGTATCATCCAAATTCCGAGAACCGATGTTATTACAAATGACAAAACAGCGGCAACAACCGCACCCATACCTGTCATTTATTTTTCCACCCTTCATATACTGTCTTAACAGTCTCTTCTAACTTCATGCCTCTGCTACCTTTAAAAATTACCGTATCGCCTGCCTTAAGCAAGTCCAGAAGCGCCTGACCAAGCAACTGTTTGTCTTCAAAGAAATAGCTTTTTCCGCCGGTTTTAACGCTGTCATATCCTTCACATATATAGCGCGCGTCATTGCCGCAGCACAAAAGCACATCAACACCAGACTGTGCGGCGTTCCTGCCGACGTCAAAATGCGCCTGCTGTGACCTATCGCCGAGTTCAAGCATGTCAGCAAGCACAGCGATGGAACGTCCGGTTTTTACAGCATTGAGGACTCCGAAAGCCGCAGCCATTGAATCTGGGCTGGCGTTATAACAATCCTCTATAAATGTAACTCCCCCAATTTTTTCAATCTTCTGCCTCATACCTGAGGGCTTGTAGGAAGCAAGCCCTTCCACAATCAAGCGCGGGTCGACATTGAGTTTCATGCCGACGCAGAATGCCGCAAGTGCGTTATAGATATTATGCTCGCCGGGCACTGGCATAAAGGCACGTATGCGGCCGCCGTGATAGTTTATATCAAAATATGAGCCTTCAGACGTTGTTTCTATATTATTGGCATATAAGCCGCTGCGGTTATTTATTCCGTAAGACGTCAAATGAATGGGCAGCTTTCCTTTTGCCTCTGTGATATATCCGCTTAAAAGGTCGTTGTCGCCGTTTAATATAAGTTCACCGTCGGGTTTCATCCCGTCTATGATTTCAAGCTTCGCTTTTAGTATATTCTCGCGTGAGCCGAGTTTTCCGATATGTGCAACGCCGATATTTGTGATTACGCCTACATCCGGTTTCGCAACCCTCGAAAGGCGTGATATCTCGCCAAAACCGCTCATTCCCATCTCAAATACTGCTGCCCCATAGGTTTTATCAAGTCCAAAAACCGTCATGGGCATGCCGATTTCATTATTGAGGTTGCCCTCGTTCTTATGGGTTTTATATTTTTGTGAAAGCACCGCGCTTATCGCGTCTTTCGTCGATGTCTTTCCTACGCTGCCGGTAACACCTACAACTGGAATTGAAAACAACATTCTATAGCTTTGTGCCAAATGGAGAAGTGCAGAATGAGTATCCTTGACCATTATAACCGGGCGGGAAGTATTCTCAACCGGTTTTTCTGACAGTGCGGCATACGCGCCTTTTTCAAATGCTGTCTCTATAAAGTCGTGACCATCAAAACGTTCTCCGCGGAGCGCTATAAATAGGCTCCCCGGCTTTATTTTTCTGGTGTCGGTCGATACCGATGATATCTTTATATTGAAGCATTCTCTTGTTAGTCTGCCGCCTGTTGCATTTAGTATAAATCCGAGTGATATTTTCTCCATTGTTTACCCCCGAGTTCTATTGCCGAACCTTGTTTTACTATTCAGATTAACTGTCAAGCTCTTTTAGTATTTCGGCAATTACCTCACGTTCATCGAAATGAATACGTCCCGTCGGCAGAATCTGATAATCCTCATGCCCTTTTCCCGCGAGAACGATACAATCGTCTTTCTGAGCGTTCATTATAGCATATTTTATAGCCTCTCGCCTATTGGTTATTTTTACATATGGCGTATTGCTGCCATTCAGCCCCGCCAAAATATCATCTATTATAGCGTCAGGGTCTTCGGTCCGCGGGTTATCCGATGTTATAATGAGAAAATCTGCGTTGTCCGCCGCGACTTTGCCCATCTTAGGCCTTTTCCCCTTGTCCCTGTCTCCGCCGCAGCCAAACAGCGCAACAATACGACCCTTTGCAAAGCTTTTTACTGCGCGGAGTATCTTTTCAAGCCCGTCAGGCGTATGGGCATAGTCGATGATAATAGTAAAATCGCGCCCCGTCGGGACAACCTCGATGCGCCCTTTTACCCCTTTGAACGACGCGAGCGCATTTTTAGCTTTTTCAAATGGTATGCCGATTGAAACCGCACAGGCTATCGCAGCAAGGGTGTTATATACCGAGAATGCCCCGGGCAGATTGGCCTTAATCTCACCTGACGTCTTGCCTTTCAGAGAATATGAAATCCCGACAGAGTTATATTTGATATCGCAGGCTCTGAAATCTGCATTTTCAGTGTTCACGCCGTAAGTAACAGTTCTGCACGGTGCCTCTTCAATTATTGTTTTGGCATACTGGTCGTCGGCGTTGATTACGCCGATATCGCTCATCTCAAAGAGCCTTTGCTTGGCCTTCAGGTAATTTTCCATGGTTTTGTGGAAATCCAGATGATCCTGAGTCAAATTAGTAAAAACGCCGCAGATAAAATGCAGCCCGTCGACGCGTTTTTGCGCAAGGGCGTGGGACGAAACCTCCATTACACAATATTTGCAGCCGTCGTCGACCATTGTGCGCAGGAGACTCTGCAGCTCATAGGCCTCCGGCGTCGTGTAATGTGCCGGAAGCTCCTTGTCCCCCGACATATTCTTTATAGTGCCGATAAGTCCAGTTTTGTATCCGCAGCGTTCAAGCACATCCTTTATTATCGTTGTGACGGTTGTTTTTCCGTTAGTGCCAGTTACTCCGATAAATTTGAGTTTGTCCGCCGGGTTGCCGAAATAATTGGCACAGACGGCGGCATAAGCGGCATGTGTATCCTCTGTAATAATCTGAGGTACATTTACGCCGGTATCCCTTTCCGCAATAACAGCCGCACAGCCGGCTTCTGCAGCTGCAGCGGCATAATCGTGCCCGTCAGACCTTTCTCCCTTGAGGCAGACAAATACAACGCCGGGACCAGCTTTGCGCGAATCAGACGTAACGCCCGATATTTCTATATCGGGCGCCTGCCCTTTATATTCAATCCCTTTGAGAAGTTGTGCTAGTTTCATACTTTATATCTCCTATAAAATTTTAAGCAAATTTTAAAAACGTTTATAACGCAGTCTGAATTCCCGGAAAAAATTCCGGGAATTCAAACACAAACATAACTACTTTTTCATTATTTACTACACATTTTTGACAGAATTTTTTCGTAACATACGGTCTTGACGCTATTCGACCTTTACATCCTCATTTCTGAACTGAACAGTTATTACCGTTCCCGGCGCAACCTTCTGTCCGGCACTCGGGCTCTGGTTATACGCCTTGACACCTTTTTCAGAAAGCCCCGTACCGGAAATCTCAATGTTGAGGTTCCTTGCAGAAATCACGCTGTTAGCCTGCGAAGGCGTCATACCAATTACGTTCGGTACGGTAATTGTGTTCTCAATCTCTGCGTTACCTGTATAGAGGATAACCCTGCCGCCCCGCGGGATAGGCCTTCCGCTTTCCGGCACCTGCGCCGTAACTTTCTTGCCTTTGCCAATGGTTGTTTCGTTGAGCTTATCGTTTTGCAGTTTCCTTATAGCTTCATCTATATCCATACCCACGAGGTTCGGTGTTTTAACATCGAGTTTTGCCTGTTCTTCCGGTGTGTACTGAGGTTCAACACCAAGATAAGGCAGTATCTCAGACAAAAGTTTGCCGACAACCGGGGCCGCTATGACACCGCCGTATTTATTATCCGAATGGGGCTCGTCAATCTCAAGCAGCACCGCTATCTGCGGGTCGTCAGCCGGAGCTATGCCTACGAATGAAGCGATACGGGCATTTTTATCCTCGTTGCCCAGCTTCTGTGACGTTCCTGTCTTTCCTCCGATGCGGTACCCGGCCACATATGCGTTGTTACCGGTACCTTCAGTGACTTCTTTCTGCATGATGGCACACATTTGCCTTGATACTTCTTCGGAAATGACCTGACGTTTGACTACTGTCCCGAATGTTTTGACAACATTGCCGTTGCTGTCCAATTCTTCCTTAACAACATGCGGCTGCACGAGCTTTCCGCCGTTTGCTACCGCCGCGACCGCCGTTATCAACTGGATAGGCGTAATCGTGTTGGACTGTCCGAAGGATATGGAGGCAAGCTCTACCGGTCCCATCGTTTTATCGGTGTATGATATACCGACAGCTTCACCGGGCAGGTCGATACCCGTTTTAGAGTTAAGCCCGAAAGCGGTAAAATATTTGTATGTATTCAATACCCCAAGGCGCTGCCCAACTTCAATAAAGACGACATTGCAGGAATTTTCAAACCCTTCAATGAATGTCTGATGGCCGTGACCGCCCGCTTTCCAGCAGTGGAACTGTGTGCCTTTTACATTTATGCTGCCCGGGTCATTGAATTCATCCGTTTCTTTGACGACACCTTCATTGAGAGCCGCTGCCGCGGTAATAATCTTATATGTAGAACCCGGCTCGTACGGATTCGTGATAGCCTTGTTTTGCCACTGGTCCTGAAGGGCCTCGTTCTTTGCCTGTTTCTGTTCATCCCCGGCAAGAGAGGCGATTCTCTGCTGCACTGTAGGCTTTGTTATTTCAAATGGATTATTCGGGTCAAAGGACGGCTGGGTGGACATTGCAAGAATTTCGCCGGTTTTTACATCCATTACAATGCCGGTGACGCCGACTCCGACTTTACAATCCACATATGCACTTTGGAGATTTTTCTCAAGGTAATGCTGTACTACCTCGTCGATAGTCAAAACAAGGCTTATGCCGTCTTTCGCCTCGACACGATCCTGAAAATCATAAGGCATATCGGTACCTTTGGCGTTTTTAGCGGTGACCACTCTTCCGTTAACGCCCTTTAAGACGCTGTCATAATAGGCTTCAATGCCGGCAAGGCCCTGATTGTCCGTTCCTGTAAAACCAATAACCTGTGAAGCAAAATTGTTAAACGGGTAATAGCGCTTGCTGTTCTCAACTACGCCGATACATGAGTAACCGTTTTCCTTAGCAAATTCCTTGACAAGGGTGGCTACGTCGTTTTCGACCTTTTTCGCCAAAACAACATAGCTCGTCTTCTTTGATATTTTACTGTAAATCGTTTTTTCATCAACGTTTATGATTTTTGAAAGACCAGAGGCAATCTTATTTAATTTTTCTTCCCTTGTGCTTTTTTTGTCGTCCGTTATGTAAGACGGGGAAACATAGACATCCCAGACTGTGGCACTCTGAGCCAGCGGTTTCATATTGCGGTCATATATAGTACCGCGGTTGGCGTTTATTGTTGTTACGCTCAACTGCTGGTCCAAAGCCTTCTGCTGATAGAACGCCCCGTCAATAAACTGCAGCTTGACAAGTCTGCCTATAAGAACGGTAAAGCCCAGTACAAAGAAAAAGGCGAGAACAATCGTCATTTTCTTTTTCATTGCAAGAGTTGGGCTTACCATTAAAAAACCTCCCGGTAGATTTCTGACAGTCTCTGCTTTTTATAAAATCTATTTAAAAATTATGCGAAGTATTCCTCAATCGAATTAATTACATTCTGGAAGAAGCCTTGGATTCCTCCCGAATTGCCGAGAACCTCTACTTTATCTTCATTTGTAAGTTGGACATACTGGATTTGATAGGCCTGCGTCTTTACCAGCCCCAGATTATTTGAAGCATAATCCTCAACCTTTGATATGGACATGCGGTTTTCCAGCTTTGAATTGAGGCTTACCTGTTCGCTTCTGGCGGTATCCAGCAGTTTCTCCATTTTAGCCGTTTCATCGTTAAGCTGCGTGATTTTTATATTACCTACCATGATGCTTCCCAGCGATGCCATGACAAAAAGGCTTACAAATACAAATTTTATAACTGCAAGAGGCGTAACCTGCTGTTTCTTGGCTTTTTTCTTTTTGACGACAGTATTTACCTTTTTAGGCTCTTCTACCGGCACCTCCGGAATCTCTACCGGGGCAAATCTTGAAAAATCATACGCTACATTTGACTTGTAAGCCATTTCATGACCATCCTTTCGCAGTTTCTGGGAAACCTCTCTTATACCAAAAAGCAGCGAATACGCTGATATAATCCCGGGTTAAAGGTGTTTAACGCACCGAAAATACCCAATTATAATTTTTCGCAAAACCTGAGCCTTGCGCTGCGGCTTCTGGGGTTTATCTCAATTTCTTCTTTTGACGGCTCGATGCCCTTTTTCTTGGGTATCACAACCTGCGGCTTATGTCCGCAGACACATATCGGGAAATCCGGCGGACAAGTACAGCCCTGAGCCCAGCTCAAAAAACGCTGCTTTACCATTCTGTCCTCAAGGGAATGGAAGGTAATTACTGCAAGTCTGCCGCCTTTGGCAAGGAGCGAAAGTGCATCATCTAAAAGTGCTCCCAGCTCGTCAAGTTCGCCGTTGACGGCAATTCTAAGCGCCTGAAAAGTTCTTCTCGCTGGATGCGGCCCGCTTCTTCTGGCAGCCGCGGGAATTGCTGACTTTACGATTTCGCTCAGTTCAAATGTAGTTTCAATCGGTTTCTTTTCGCGTGCGAAAACAATATGCGAAGCGATTCGGGAAGCAAACTTTTCTTCGCCGTATTCGCGCAATATCCTTGCAAGCTCGTCCTGCGACGCCGAATTCACTATATCTCGTGCAGAAATGCCGCTTTTCGACATTCTCATGTCAAGCGGGGCATCATAGTTGTAAGAAAAACCGCGTTCAGGCACATCAAACTGATATGATGAAACGCCGAGATCAAGCAATATTCCATCCACAGCGGGAATTCCCAAGTCGTTTAGAATTTGAGAAAGCTGAGAAAAATTTGCGTTGACAAGCGTTACCCTCTCTTTGAAAGGTTCTAAGCGCTTCCCGGCAGCCTTTATTGCGTCGGGGTCGCGGTCGATTGCGATTAGTCTTCCTGTCTTGAGGCGGGAAGCGATCTCAAAGGAATGGCCTCCACCGCCGGCAGTTCCGTCAACATAAATTCCGTCAGGCTTTATATTAAGCGCTTCAATGCTCTCATGAAGTAAAACACTGAGATGATGGTAATTTTCCATATTTGTTCTCCAACCGGTTTAATTAAAATCCAAGCTCATCCATAGCCTCTGCAATAGACTGCGGCGTTATACCTTCACACATATCTTCCCATTTCTGCTTGTCCCAAATCTCTACGCGGTTGGACGCACCGATTATAGTTACTTCTTTGGTGAGAGAAGCGTAGTCCCTGAGGCTTTGCGGTATAAGCACACGTCCCTGCTTGTCCGCTTCAACCTCGGCAGCACCGGCAAAGAAAAACCTTTGCAGATTGCGGGCTTTTGAAAGCGGCAGCGAACGTATCTTTTCCTCAAGCAGTGCCCATTCTTTGATTGAATAAACAAAAAGGCAGTTGTCGAGGCCTTTGGAAACAATAAAACGCAGGCCCAGTTCTTCTCTGAAGCGAGCCGGTATGAATACACGTCCTTTTGCATCAACAATATGTTGATATTCTCCTATCAGCATAATTACTGCCTCTTCACACTCAAATCAAAGAATCGGGAACTAATTCACCACTTTACACCACTTCAAACCACAATTTAATTATAAACACAAAAAATAAAAAATTCAAGCGTTTGTATTGGAAATTAATAAAAAACGCAAGAAATTTTTGCTGTTATCGAAAATTCTTTCAAAAAGTCATAAAAAGGCTGCTGCGTGGCTATTCAAGACAAAAAAACAGCGGAGGAACCGGCCCGATGGCCGGCTCATCCGCTCTGTTAATTAAAACTGCATATCAGGTTTAAAACGGCAGACTCTTCAGAGAAACTGATACGGATGGCGCGGAATAACCCAACTGAACATTGAACTGTTATCCGGCGCAGAGCCTTCTAATTAGGTATTTCAGCAGTTTTTCAGGCAAAAAATGCGCTGCAAAAACATTTGCAGCGCAACTTCTTCTGGCTTTATTCAATCATGAAAGTTTTGTGGGTGATTTAATAGCCTGCCTTGCCTCTTTGATTTCATTAAGGGCTTCGTATACCTTTTCTTGTGTTTGAAGCAATAAACGATCTGAAAAATCGGCAGCAGCTTTCTTCATTTCTTTTGATTTTGCCTGAGCTTCACTTAATATCGCGTTTGCCTTTTCCTGAGCCGCTTTGACGATTTCATCATTTGATACGAGTAGCTTTGCCTTGGCCTCGGCGTTTTTGATTATTTCTTCCGCCTCAAGCTTTGCATTTTTGATAATTTCCATTCTGTCAGCTACGATGGCCTTTGCCTGCGGTATTTCCTTAGGCATATTAAGCCGCAGATCGTCGATTATTTCCCGGACTCTTTCAGCGTCAATTACACAGCGTCCTCCCGACAGCGGCAGCCCCCAAGCCTTATCGAGCATATCGTCCAGCTCATCAAGCAGCTCGTCAATCCTCATATTGCTCACTCCTTTTGCGTCAGTTTCGCCGTTATTTCTTCCGCCAGCCCTTCAGGTACAAATGGTGAAATATCTCTGCCGTGCTTCGCAACCTCACGAACCATACTCGAACTTAAAAACATACAATCTATGCTCGCCGGCAGAAAGATTGTTTCAACTCCAGGAGTCAGCGACATATTAGTCAGAGCCATCTGAAATTCATATTCAAAGTCAGACATAACCCGCAGGCCCTTGACAACCGCTGTCGCTTTTTTCATTGCGGTATAATCCGCCAGAAGCCCATTATATGTATCAACTTCCACGTTTTTGAGCGAAGCTGTAGCGCGTTTGAGAAAATCTACACGCTCTTCTATAGTAAACGTGGGCTTTTTTGCTGAGTTGACCATGACAACTACTATAACATTATCGAATAAAGCCGCAGCTCTTTTTATTACATCAAGATGTCCCAACGTTACTGGGTCGAAACTTCCCGGACAAACTGCCAATGTCATTTAATTAAACACTCCCCTGTTCTTTTCTGTAAATCGCAAGCTTGGTTTTTCCATAATTGCTTTGCCGCACAAGCTTAAAATCCCCCGCGCCGTCCGGAACTTCGTCGGTACGAGCCGCTTCACAGATAATTACCCCGTGTTCCGACATATGCGGAACAGTCAGCGGCAAAACCTTGTCAATGAATCCTTTGCTGTAAGGAGGATCCATGAAAACAATGTCAAACACGGCTTTTGTGTGCATTAAAAATTGTTCGGCATCGACCGCAGCGACGCTCGCCTTTTCAGACAAACCTGTGTGAGCAAGATTTTCACGGATAATCTTGACGCACTCTGGATTCGCGTCGACAAAAGCCGCATGCTTAGCACCGCGGCTAAGCGCTTCAATACCAAGCTGTCCGCTTCCCGCAAAAAGGTCAAGCACGTTTCTTCCTTCTATTTCAAACTGAATCATGCTGAACTCTGCTTCTTTGACCCTGTCAGCCGTCGGCCTCGTCTCCAGACCTTCGAGGGTTACCAGTTTTCTCCCGCGAGCCAAGCCCGTTATTACTCTCATCAAAAACCTCCGCTGTAGCTTGTCCTTTGTGGCACAAGCCTGTTTTGCTTACAGTTATCACTGAGGGTTACAGGCAGCCGGCGCCGCCGCAATCCCAGTTTTTAAAAGTCATCTACTAACTATTATCTTACCTAACGACAATATTGTCAACATTCTTTTATATTGTGTCATATTATTCGGCTACTATACGCAAATTTTATCGCAAAACAAAAAAGTGTTCTATCAACTTTGCGCCAAAGGCTTAATTGCGGCTTAATTTTCCCTCAGCCAAATATAAAGCGTTGCCGCAGCGCTTTTTGTCATGCCTTTGACCGATGCCAGCTCTTCCTCCGTCGCGTTTCTGAGCCTTTCCATTGTCTTAAAGTGCTTCATGAGGGCTTTTGCCCTGTTCTCGCCTATACCCGGAGCCTGTGTCAGGCGTGAGGAAAATGCCTTATGCCCCTGCGTCTTGTGATGATATGAGATGGCGAAACGATGCACTTCGTCTTGAATTTGGGAGACGAGCGTAAAGACACCGCGGCTCTCGTTTATCGCGATTTCCCCGCCGTTTGCCGCTATTGCCCTTGTCCTGTGTTTGTCGTCCTTGACCATTCCAAAAACCGGTATGTCAAAACCATATTCATCAATCACCGGCTTTACCGCGGCGACATGCCCGCGGCCTCCGTCAAGGAGGATTAAGTCCGGTTTTCTGCCAAAACCGCTTTTGGCGGTATTGCCGTTGTCGATTGCCTCTTTAAGCCTTGCAAGCCTGCGTCCAACAACCTCACGCATGCAGGCGTAGTCGTCCTGACCCTCGACGGTTTTTATCGAAAACCTGCGGTAGGCGCTTTTAAGCGGACGCCCGCCCTCAAACACAACCATGCCTGCGACGACGCCTGTCCCGGCAGTATTTGAAATATCATATGACTCGATATACTCGGGGCGGTGGGAAAGGCCGAGCAGTTTTCCCAGCTCGTCAAGCACCTTCTCTGTCCTTGCCGGGCGGGCTGACAGCCTGTTTATTTTCTCCTGTGCGTTATTCTTTGCCATAGAGGCGAGGGCCGCCTGTTCGCCTTTCTTAGGGACGGTCACTCTCACCTTGCGGCCCGCCGTTTTTGTGAGATATTCCTCAAGCAGTGCCCTATCCTCAGTCTCCCCGTCCAATGTAATTCTCGGAGGCGGAAGCCTTGAGGGAGAATAATAACGCCGGATAAATTCCGCGCGGGCTGCCTTCTCGTCCGCAATAAAATCGAGAAGGTAGCTTTCGCGGTCAGTGAGCCTTCCGCCGCGGATAATAAATACCTCGAAATCTGTATTGCAGCCATCGCCGGCAAGGGCTATGACATCCTGCTCTTTTACTTTTGAGGCCACGACCTTCTGCTTCTCGCGTATCTTCTTAATTGCCGCAATACGGTCCCTGATTCTGGCGGCCCTTTCAAATTCGAGGTTCTCCGCCAGTTCCTCCATTTTCGCCTTGAGTTCCTTTAGTATTTCGTCATATCCGCCCTTTAAAAAGGCTATGGCGTTTTCAATGTTTTCCCTGTATTCGGCGTTTGAGATACGCCCGCGGCAGGGCGCGCAGCACTGATGAATAAAGTAGTTGAGGCAGGGGCGGCCGCGCCCCATATCCTTTTCAAAGTTGCGGTTGCAGGTCGGCAGAGAGAATGCCTTGACCGCCTCATCAACCGCCTCTTTTACCGCAAAGGAGCTCATATACGGGCCGAGATAAGTGGCCCCGTCGTCCTCAATCTTTTTGGCTGATTCGATTTTCGGCCACTTCTCATTAAGCGTAATCCTGATATAATTGTAGCCCTTGTCGTCTTTAAGCAGTATATTGTATTTCGGCTTATGCTGCTTTATTAGGCTACATTCAAGCACCAAAGCCTCAAACTCGCTGTCGGTGATAATGTAATCAAAATGGTCGACGTGCTCAACCATTTTGCGCACCTTGCCCTCGTGGTGGTCAAAGCGCAGGAAATACTGGCTCACCCTGCGCCGAAGGGCTTTTGCCTTGCCGATGTATATTATATGCCCCGCAGCATCCTTCATTATATAGACGCCGGGCTTAAACGGGAGCTCCCGCGATTTGTCCTGCAATTCCTTCAGTTTTTCTCTATCCATAATCCACCCCCAAGCTGCAAACCCATTACTGTAAAAAACGACACCGTGCGATAACACGGTGCCGCATAATTAATATTATGTTATGCGCAATCATTCGGTAAA
The DNA here is from genome assembly GCF_036762875.1 of [Clostridium] cellulosi. NCBI lineage: Bacteria > Bacillati > Bacillota > Clostridia > Eubacteriales > Oscillospiraceae > Ruminiclostridium > [Clostridium] cellulosi. The sequence goes on from NZ_JBAIZF010000024.1 coordinate 69,801, forward strand.
ACCGGATTGAACAAGTTTTACAAGGCTGTCGATAGCTTCTTCTTCATCAGTTCCGTCTGCAATTATGCGTATTTTGGTATTTCCAACAATACCGAGCGACAAAACACCAAGCAAACTTTTAGCATTAACCCTGCGTTCGTCCTTTTCAACCCAGATTGATGACTTGAACTCATTTGCCTTCTGGATAAAAAAAGTCGCAGGCCTTGCATGCAACCCAACCTGATTCTGGACAACAACCTCTTTAACTAACATTCTTATCGCTCCCAAACCGTTCTAATGTCCATTCATATACCAATAGAATACTAAATTCCAACGATTTAGTCAACATAATGCTTGAACTAAAACAAAGGCACGTCCTTTATTTTGTATAGATAAACTATAATCACCTGTTCAATTTCCAGTTTTTTGTGCATATTTATTATAAACTTTTTACAGATTTTTTGCACATCTTTCGGATTTTTGGTTTAAATTAAGCATCACTTTCGTGAATTTCAGCACAAATTTCTCCTATTATTTTTAGGTCATCACGGGATAAATCCGCCTTTTTCAGCATATCTGGCCGCCTTATCAGCGTCCGTTTAAGCGCCTCACGGCGCCTCCAATTGGCAATATTAGCGGCATGGCCGCTCAGCAGCACCTCAGGGACGCTCTTCCCGTTGAAAACCGGAGGGCGGGTGTACTGAGGATACTCGAGCAGCCCGGAAAAATGACTCTCCTCGGTAAAGCACTCCTCTCCGGAAAGTACGCCGGGCAAAAGCCTTGTCACCGCGTCTGCTACCATCAGCGCCGGCAATTCGCCGCCTGTCAGCACAAAATCTCCTACAGAGATTTCTTCATCCACAATTTCTTCTATAATACGCTCGTCGACACCTTCGTAATGTCCGCAGAGCAGCGCTATATTGTCCATTTTGGAAAGCCTGACAGCAGTCTCCTGATTGAAAACCTTGCCCTGTGGGGACATATAGATACAATAAGGGCGCGTGTTTGTTTCTTCACAGATAGCCTTAAAGCAGTCCGCGATTGGCCCCGGCTGCATAATCATTCCAGCACCGCCGCCGTACGTGTAATCGTCGACATGGCGGTGCTTATCTTTAGAAAAATCCCGTATATCGTGGCACTTTATCTCAACCAAGCCGTCTTTTCTCGCCCTGCCGATAATGCTTTCACTGAGGTATGCCTCGCACACAGACGGGAAAAGAGTCATTATATCAATTCTCATCGTCAAACAATCCTTTGAGTGGGGTTATGAACATAATCCCGTTTTCGATATCGACGGATTTTACAACATCCTTTATCGCCGGAATCCACGTCTTACGCCCATCGGAATCTATACGGTAAATATCGTTGGCCCCTGTTTTCGAAACTTCGCCAAGCGTCCCATATACTTTTTGAGTCTCAGCATCGACAACTTTAAGCCCCAGCAAATCCTGCTCAAAATACGAGCCCTCGGGAAGTTTGACCCACTCGCGGTCTATATAAATCACCTTTTTGATAAGCTTTGCGGCTTCGTCGATGTCGTCTATGCCCTCGAACTTTATTAACGCAATTGATCTATGAATACGAATCGAATTCGCTTTAATGAAAGTCTTTCCATTGTCAAGATAAAACCCTGTAAAACCTTTGAGAAAATCAGGTGAATCACACCACGGATTAACCCTGACTTCACCTTTCAATCCATGAGTACCGACAATCTGACCAGTCTCAAGAAAACGCTTAAGCATAAAAGCCCCCGATTTATATTAAATATAGCAATCTGGGGAAAGCATTGCCGCCTCCCCCAGATTATATGGGTCAATCAATCTCGACCGCAATTTTAAGATTTTGCCTATTGGCCACAGCACGCATTACAGTGCGAATAGCTTTCGCAATTCTGCCCTGCTTGCCAATCACCCTTCCCATATCGCCTTCGGCAACATGAAGGTGATAAACAATCGTGCCGTCTTCTTTCGGCTCGTCTGTTGTAACGGTGACGCCATCAGGATTCTCTACAAGCCCTTTTGCGAGGGCAATCAGTAATTCCTGCATGTTATGACCATCCTTTCACAGGCTAACGAACCCTAACCTTGTGCAATCAAAGCGCGTTGTTCTGCTTTAAAAGCGCTTTAACGGTCTCGGTCGGCTGTGCGCCATTCGCAATCCATTTCTTTGCCTTTTCTACATCGACTTTGACAACTGCAGGCTTCTCAAGAGGGTTGTAATAACCTATTTCTTCGATAAAACGGCCATTGGCCGGATATCTTGAATCCGCAACAACTATGCGGTAAAAAGGTGCCTTTTTCTTGCCCATGCGACGAAGTCTGATTTTAACTGCCATCTATTTCACCTCCCATCATTGATAACCTATATATAATAAATCATAACTTATATGCGGAAAAATGGACGCTTTCTCATTAAGCCACGCATGTTGCTCATCTGCTTCATCAATTTGCGGGCATCGTTAAACTGCTTGAGAAGGCGGTTGACGTCCTCGACCCTTGTGCCGCTTCCAGCCGCAATACGCCTCTTGCGCGACGCATTGATTATCTCCGGCTTTTCGCGTTCTTTCGGTGTCATCGAGGTGATTATAGCCTCAATGCGCAAAAACTGCCTTTCGTCGATATCCATATCCTTGACCTGATTGCCTATTCCGGGCAACATTTCAAGCATGGATTTTATCGAGCCCATTTTTCGAATTTGCCTCAGCTGGTCGAGGAAATCGCTGAGGTTAAAGGTGTTGCTTTTCATCTTCTTGGCAAGCTCGGCGGCATTTTTCGCGTCGACCTGCTGCTTCGCTTTGTCGATAAGCGTCAAAACGTCGCCCATGCCAAGGATTCTCGACGCCATTCTGTCGGGATAGAACGGCTCGATGTCTTCGAGCTTTTCACCCGTACCGACGAGCTTTATCGGCTTGCCTGTCACCGCCTTGACGGACAGGGCTGCACCGCCTCGAGTATCGCCGTCGAGTTTTGTAAGGATAACGCCGTCAATGCCCAGCGCTTCATTAAACGCTGACGCGACGTTGACCGCGTCCTGACCGGTCATCGCGTCGACAACGAGCAAAATTTCATCTGGTTCGACTTTTTCTTTAATATTTTTAAGCTCGTTCATAAGCTCTGTGTCAACATGCAGACGGCCGGCGGTATCTATGATAACAAGGTCATTGCCGTGATCTTTAGCGTGATTTACCGCCATCTTTGAAATCTTTACCGGGTCGTCATTGCCCATCTCAAAAACCGGCACGCCGGCTTTTTCACCGACGACCTGCAGCTGCTTTATAGCAGCGGGGCGGTAAACGTCGCAGGCGACAAGCAGCGGGCGCTTGCCCTGCTTTTTGAACATATATGCGAGCTTCGCCGCATGAGTAGTTTTACCAGAGCCTTGAAGCCCGCACAGAAGGATGACTGTAGGCGGCTTCGAGGAAAATTTAATTTTGCTCTGTTCCCCGCCCATCAGAGCGGTTAGCTCTTCGTTGACTATCTTTATTACCTGCTGAGCCGGAGTGAGGCTTTCAAGCACCTCCGCGCCAATTGCGCGCTCCGTAACTCTTTTAGTAAATTCTTTGGCTATTTTAAAGTTTACGTCCGCTTCCAACAAGGCAAGGCGCACTTCGCGCATTCCGTCTTTTACATCCTGTTCAGTCAGCTTGCCTTTTGAACGCAGTCTCTTAAAGGCTGCCGACAGCTTGTCGGCAAGTCCCTCGAACGCCACGGCAACCACTCCTATTTTTTACTTACTCACACAAAGATTCCGCGTCCGACTGAATTTGCACCGCAAGTTCCCCAATGTCACGAGAATAGCGAAAACGGTCGTTCAAATCCTTTATCTTTGCCGCCGCGGCGCTGATGTTGTGCAGCGTTTCCTGCTGCTTTTCAAACCGGGCCACAAGACCAAGTTTTCGCTCCATCTCCCTGAGCGTCGCTTCGCCGCGCTTTATGCAGTCGCGGACGCCCTGCCTCGTTATCTTGGCAGTTTCCGCGATTTCGGCGAGCGATAAATCCTCGTCATAGTACAGTTCGATGACTTCGCGCTGCTTTTGTGTGAGAATCTCTCCATAAAAGTCCAACAACAGGGACACCGACAGATCTTTTTCGTGCATTTGCGGCTCCCTCCCCGGTCGCTTGTAAAGCGATAATACTTTACAAGCAGATATTATAATCTGTAATGCTATATATGTCAAGATGTTTTTCTCAAATTTTCGCCCTTCTGCTGTCATTTCACCGATGAATTAAACATTGCATATAATAAAGCGCCGTCACACGCAAATGCGCGTACGGCGCTTAGATTATACTACAAAGCTTTAGCAGCCTCTTCTTCAGCAAGCAGACTCTTCTTCAGCTTTGTCTTGTTAATAACCTTCATTCGGGAGAATTCCTCGCGGTCTTTCTCTTCAAGAGCTTCTGAAATGAACTTAACGTCGCTCTCAAACCTCGGTATCATGATGTTTTTCAGAGCGTTTGCCCGGCGCTGAGTCTTTTTTATAGCATTAGCAAGCCGGTAGACGCTGTTCTCGATTTCAGCAAGCACGGCTGTAAGCCTTTTTACATGATAAAACGATAAATAGGCTTCATCGAGCATGGAGTTTGTTGAAGTAAAGCTGTAGGTAGGCTTTGGGGGATTGTCCTCAAGTGTGACAATCGGAATCTCGACACCCATTACACTTCTGAAGGTGATATTAATGCCGTCTTCTATCGGGACATCTTTTGCAATGTCGCCGATAATGCCGAGGGTAATGTTTGCTTTTTGCAGCGCGGCATATGCGTGCGCATAGGTGTCGTTAATCTGCCCCTGAACCTTTGCGGCTGTATCAATCAAATCCATCATTTCACGGATAAGAATGTTGCGCTTCTTATCCATCAAATCATAGCCGAGTCTCGCAAGAGAAAGTGAACGCTTAACGGCCATCAAGTTGCCTTTTGTAGGGAAAACTGTGTTAGCCACTTATTATTCCCCCTTGAATTCCTCGGCGTATTGAGGATTGTAATGCTTTGCAAGCATTTCATCGTCAACACGGTCGAGTTCTTCTTTGGGCAACAACGATAAAAGTTTCCAACCGAGATCAAGTGTATACTCAATTGTCCTGTTCTCGTTTTCGCTCTGGCGGATGAAATACTGTTCAAATTTACGGCCGAATTCGAGGTATTTCTTATCTACGTCGGAAAGCTCCTCTTCACCGATAACAGATGCAAGGCTCCTTGCGTCCTGAACCTTTGCATATGACGCGAACAACTGGTTCGCAACGGCGGAATGGTCGGCTCTTGTGTAGCCTTCGCCGATGCCGTCTTTCATCAGACGCGACAGTGAAGGAAGGATACCAACCGGCGGATAGATACCTGTCTGGTCAAGGCTACGGTCAAGCACTATCTGGCCTTCTGTGATATACCCGGTAAGGTCAGGTATCGGGTTTGTAATATCATCGTTAGGCATAGTCAAAATCGGTATCTGAGTAACAGAACCGGGTTTGCCTCTTATCATGCCTGCTCTCTCATACAGAGAAGCAAGGTCAGAATAGAGATAGCCAGGATAACCTTTACGGCCCGGAATCTCACCCTTTGAAGACGAGAATTCACGGAGCGCCTCGGCGTAAGACGTCATATCCGTCAGGATTACGAGGATATGCATGCCCTTTTCAAAGGCAAGGTATTCAGCCGCTGTCAGCGCGCAGCGCGGCGTTATGATACGCTCGATAATCGGGTCATTCGCGAGGTTCAAGAACATAACAACACGCTGCAAAACGCCTGAATCCTCGAATGAACGGCGGAAGTAGTCAGCGACGTCTTGCTTAACGCCCATTGCAGCAAATACTATAGCAAAATCGCCGCCTTCGTCAGACGAAATCTGCGCCTGACGCACGATTTGAACTGCAAGTTCATTGTGCGGAAGTCCGCTTCCGGAGAATATCGGCAGCTTCTGACCGCGAATAAGTGTCATCAGAGCATCAATGGACGATATGCCTGTACGGATATAGTTTCTCGGATAAAGCCGGGAAACAGGATTTATCGGGCTGCCGTTGATATCGCGGCGTTCCTCTGGGAAAATCTCGCCGAGTCCATCTATTGGGCGGCCCGCGCCGTCAAATATACGTCCAAGAATCTCACGGGACAGCGGCAACTCCATCGGACGGCCGCTGAAACGTGTGTGGGTGTTTGTCAGAGAAATACCGCGGGTTCCTTCAAACACCTGAATTATAGCTTTTTCGCCCTCAATCTGAACAACACGCCCTGTGCGGTGACTTCCATCATCGAGGACAATTTCAACCATTTCCTCGTAGGAAGTATCTTTTATACCGTCGAGCACGATAAGGGGGCCATTGATCTCTTTTAGACCGACAAATTCAAGACTCATACTATGCCCTCCATGCCGCCGCGTAAAGCGGCATAATTATTATTGATACAAAATTAAGGCTGCGGGCAAATTTAAGCCGCCGCGGTTATTTTGTTTAGAGTTTCTTCAATTTCCTTTGAATACGCATCAAACATCTCAAGCTTGTCATTCGGAACATCATATTTAATCCTGACGACCTTATCAAACAAACCTGTCTCCAGAATTGTTTAAATCGGAATTCCGGCAGCAACAAGTTCTTTTGAACGGTGGTACAGTTTAAGAATAGTCTCCATCATCTTGAGCTGTTTTGTGATAGGCACATAAGTGTCCTGAGCGTGATAAGCATTCTGCTGGAGGAAACCAACGCGGATAACGCGGGCTATTTCAATAATTAGCTTCTGGTCGTCCGGCAATACGTCAGAGCCTATCAGCTTGACTATCTCCATCAGTTTGTTTTCCTCATGCAGAATCGACACTATCTCATTGCGGCAACGGATAAAGTTATCGCCGACGTTCTGATCATACCACGGTTTCAAATCGACGATGTACTCGCTGTAGGACGTAATCCAGTTTATAGCCGGATAGTGTCGTGAATATGCGAGGGATTTGTCAAGTGCCCAGAAGCAGCGGATAAAGCGCTTTGTATTCTGGGTGACAGGTTCGGAAAGGTCACCGCCCTGAGGGGACACGGCGCCGATTATTGATACCGAACCTTCCGTGCCGTTGAGGTTGCGCGTATATCCTGCACGCTCGTAGAACTCTGCAAGACGTGACGGAAGATATGCCGGGAAACCTTCTTCTGCAGGCATTTCTTCAAGTCGTCCGGAAATCTCACGGAGAGCTTCCGCCCAACGTGAGGTGGAGTCTGCCATTATGGCAACGTGATATCCCATATCCCTGTAATATTCCGCAAGTGTTATTCCTGTGTAAATGGAAGCCTCACGTGCGGCAACAGGCATATTTGAAGTATTTGCGATAAGAATTGTACGGTCGGTCAGCGGTTTCTGCGACTTCGGGTCGACAAGTTCTGCGAACTCGTCAAGAACCTGAGTCATCTCGTTGCCGCGCTCACCGCAGCCGATATAAACGATTATATCCGCGTCGCACCATTTGGCGAGCTGGTGCTGGGTCATGGTTTTGCCTGTTCCGAAACCGCCCGGTATAGCGGCTGTTCCGCCTTTCGCTATCGGGAAAAGCGTATCAATAACCCTTTGCCCGGTAAGCAGCGGCCTATCAATCGGAATACGCTCGCTTACAGGACGCGGCTGACGAATAGGCCATACCTGGCACAATGTCAGTTTGTGCACCACACCGAGCGAGTCGCGAACCTCAACTACCGTATCGTTTACCCTGTATTTGCCGTTTGGCGCACAGGTTACAACTTCACCCGAAATATTCGGTGGAACCATGCACTTATGAACTATAAGCGAAGTCTCTGGACATGACGCATATATATCGCCCGGTTTTACCTGATCGCCGGGTTTGACATGGATTGTAACATCCCACTCGATTTCGGTATTTAAAGGTTCAATGTTTATTCCTTTTTCAATAAAGGCGCCAGATTTTTCTTCAATAAGTTTCAACGGCCGTTCAATACCGTCGTAGATATTGGAGAGTATGCCCGGTCCCAGTGTAACTGACATAGGATGTCCGGTAGCATAAACCGGCTCGCCTGGCTTTAACCCTGTCGTATTCTCATAAACCTGAATAGTTGTCATCCTGTCGGTTATGCCTATAACTTCGCCTATCAGGCGCGCTTCACCGACATAAACCATTTCGTTCATTGAGAATGTTTTGGTTTCCTTTATTGTCACGACAGGGCCGTTTATGCCGTATATACGATCATTAGAACTCATTTTTATGACCATCCCTTTCTAAGGCAATAGCCGCGAGAACAAAGGCTTCAAGCCCCTATTTTCAGAAAACTGATATATTCAAAAATTAATTATGAAATTACATGCTGATTGAAAGACCTGAAACAGATATAAACCAGTCTTTCTGGTTATTTAGCTTAAGGTCAAGGGTTTCGTCGACGACAATGCCTTTTTCGGGATTGCTAACAAGAACCCCGCCGAGCTGTATCACAGCATTAGCTTCAACTTTCGCATCACGACCGCTTGCGGCAATCAAATCTGAGGACAGGAAAAGGTCGTCCTTTTTGACGCTGATGATTATGCTGCCTTCAGGAATCTGATCACAGCTCTTTTTAACAAGGTCAATCATATATTGCCTGTAACCATCTGTTTTGGTAAATGCGGCAATTTTGGCGGCTGCCTCCTCAAATACCTTGCCTACCAGCTGGTCCCTAAGGATAAGCTGATTTCTGCGGCCTTCAAGCTCCGCTAATGAAATCTTGCGGCTGTGCTTGTTTTTTATTGAAGCAATCTCGTTTTGGATCATGACATAAGCGTCGTGAAGTATTTCTTCCTCGGCCTTTTCCAATTCATTTTTGCGGTACTCTTCAATTTCTGCGAGAATTTTCGAGCGCTGCTCTTCCGCATCTTTCAGTACAGCCGAACTGAATTTGTCGAGTTTCTTCTCCGACTGAGACATAGAGCACACCTCAAATCTTCACTCCAATAGCTTCTCTTACGTAGCGGGTAATGGAATCATTTGCCCTACCCGAACCATGACGGTCGGGTATCTCTACGATAAGCGGGCGTTTGCAGTTAAGTTTTAATTCATATACAAGATCAGGGCATAACTTCACGAGCTTTTCAGTTACAAGAACTATGCCGATTTTGGGATCATCCATGGCGGATTTAAGCGCGTTCCTGACTTCTTCTTTCTCGTGGACTACAATGCCCTCAATACCCGCCAGCCTCATGCCGACAAGCGTATCTACATTATCGCTAATGAGGTAAAAGCGCATTTGGCTTCACCTGATTTCTTAAGTGTATTATCTAAATTAAAGAGCTGTGACGATCATGATGCCGATAACGAATCCGTAAAGTGCAACACCTTCGCCAAGACCAACGAACAGGAGTGCTTTACCGAAAACACTTGCATCCTCTGTCATAGCGCCAATAGCTGAAGATGAACCAGTAGCAACAGCATAGCCAGCACCGATACCAGAAAGGCCAGTGGCAAGTGCGGCGGAAAGATAAGCAAGACCTTTACCAACTGTCATAGCGCCAGCTTCACTTGCAGCGGAAACAAAGCCGCCCATAGGAATGACTAAACCAATAAGGCAAATAAGAGCAAATGTTGAAAGGTTGAAAATAAGTGTCTTCTTAATGCGGGAAATGCTCTTTCCGGTTACTTTCTGGCGATAAGCCACAAAAAGAGGTGAAATAACTGCTGCAACCAAAACAAAAGCTAATGCAAATTTCATAATTGATTCCTCCAAATCAAAATTATTTTTTTAATTTATTTGAAAATTATTTTGAACTATTGTATTCAACCTTTGCAGGTTTGTATGGTTTTCCGCTTCCCTCATAAAAACGGCTGAACATCTCATAGAAATGGAGCCTTATTCCCTGTATTCCTACTATAAGGCCTTCCAGGGCTATGACAAACACGTTGCCAAATATCAGGAAGATAACACTTCCAGTGCCATGCAGCATGTTTGCTATAGCGAAAATAGCGAACATCATGCCTCCGTGGCTGAGTATATAAGCCCCGATCCTCATGAAGGAAATTGTATTTGACAAAAACGACAAAAGCGCTTCGAATAGCTCAAAGAATGCGGTGATGAAAAACTCGCCTTTTGAGCCTTCTATTATTTTTTTCTTATGTTCAATGAGGTGTGTCAGAGGCTCTTTTAGATATATGAGCAGGAGCGGCAGGATAATAAGACAGATTATAAACGGCAATGTAAGGACATTCTTGTTGAACAACAACGTAAACACAGCAGCAGTGATAACAGACGCGAAGAATACAAATCCGGCAACGCCGTTTGCGTCAAATAAAAGTTTATCAACGCGCTTTTGCTTTACTGCATTAATCATATTGATAATCATGCAGATAATGATAGTGAAGATACCTAAACCTACTGCACTAAACAAAACAAGGTTTACGTTCTTGTTATCGTGTACCGGAAGTATGGTAAACGGAAGTATGTCCTCGTAACCGAATATTGAGTTATAAAGGAACCCAAATACAGCAGATGACAGACCGACTCTGATGAAGATTCCTGAAAGCTGTTTCAGCAAATTCTTTGCCTTGAGAATAGCACCTATAATAGCAATCAAAAGGCCTTGTCCCAAGTCTCCGAACATTATGCCGAAAAACAGCATATAAGTTATCGTCATAAATGCCGTTGGGTCAACCTCATTATAAGCGGGAAGCCCATACATTTCTGTCATCATTTCAAAGGGCTTTGTCAGCTTGTTGTTAATAAGATGGGTCGGCGGTTTAATATCTCCCGCTTCTTCCGTCGATTCGATTACGCAATCGACACGCGGAAGATTTTGAAATTGCTGCTGAAATTTTTCGGCGTTTTTCTCAGTAACCCAACCGAAAATATAGAAACTATCGCCGCATTTTGACGCGTATCTGCGCAAATCAAATGAATCGGACAGATACTTTAATTTTGAATACACTTTGAGGAATTGCCCGCGGTTTTCTTCCCAGAATTTATCTACCGCTTCTTTGGCAGCCTTCAGCTCTTCTTTCTTTGCATTCAGTTTTTCTTTGATTGCCGAAATGGCTTCCTCAGGAGTGCCATGCGCCTCTTCAAGAATCTTGAGGCGCTCAAAATAGAGCGACGTGAAAAGCTGGTCTATTTTTTCGCTTTCACTCTTAAGCGTGACGTAAAAGCCCCACAGATATTCTTTATCCTCTTCCAACGGGAAGAAAAATACGGAGTCTTTTTCGTCACAGACCTCCAGTTTCGGATAACTGTCTCGCGGCAGCCGTCCGAATCTGAAATAAAAGAATTTGCAGGAAAAGATATCGTCCAGGCTCAGCTTCAGGCTTTTTATATGGGATAACTGCGTTATGCCCTGTTCAAGCCTCGCAATCTCCTGGCTAAGTGTTCTGATCTTGCCGTTGAGATCGTTTATTTGGGACTCAATCTTGCCGACATAATCTTCAAGTTCCGCATCTGACAACTTTAAACTGTCAAATTCGCTGTATCCGAGTGGAATATCGGAATGAACCGCGATATCAATTGTCTTTTGCAGTTGTCGTGAATACGGATTGAAGTCCTGTATCGGTGCAAATTCTTCAACATCGCCGAGCGCAGCCGATGACTGTTCTGGATGAAAGTCCCCGTGCAGGCAGCATTTCCGCACAACTTCGTCAAAATCTTTCATCCTGCCCACGATGTTGACCAGCTTCATTTTGGCTATCGCCATAATAAAGCCACCACCTTAAAAATTGATTGGTTATCAATCTTCCACACCGACAAGCAGTTTCTCAATCTCCGAAGGCGCCAAACCGTAGCGTATCCCTTCAATGATGTGAATGATATTCTTGATTTCTATATCTTCCAACTGAAGGAATGACACAACAGCCACTGGCGCTGAATCGGTAAACGTCAAAAGCTGTTTGTGGTAATGGTACATAATTTGATGGGAGTATTTTTCAATGTACTCAAAGTCATATTTTTTAAACGCGGTGCCGTAATAAGTCTGACATGCAGCCAACCACGCCGCGTTGGCGTCATTTGCTTCCATAATCGCTCTGAGTTCTTTTGGCTTTACTTTGAAATAAAACGGCAACAACAGTTTTTCAATATAATCTCTTTTTGCGTCAAAATACTTTTTGAGCCTTATTATACTGGTGATATTTGAAAGGTCGATCATCATACCAAAGGAGTTTTTAACCTGTTCTGCGACCTTTCCGCTGAATGTTCTGTCGATAATTTCAAAAATCCTGCTGTAATAAAGCTTGTTGAACTCGATCTCAATCCGGATAATATCTATTTTCTCACCCGCAGATGGGTCATACTTTTTAAGGATATCATAATACTGAGTCTGCTTCAGCAGCTTTAAAAGGCCGTCAAAATTCTTGACTTTGGCAAGCCCATAAAGGTCAAAGCTTGCGTGATCTGCAAAAAACGACGGCAGGGAAAGAAGATACTCTTCTTCGCGGTTCGCATTCAGAAGGCGTATACAGAATAAAATCTCGTCAATTTCCATTCTCATAATGAGAAATTTGTAAAATTCCATCTCGCCACTCGAGACGTAATGAAACACCTTCATATATTGGTTAAACAGGTCACGCTTCAGTATATTTTCAAGCTGGCCGCGGTGAATTAAGTTTTCATTAACCTCTCGCAGCAACGGCCCGTATGAAGTCTGTTGTTTCAGATACGCTGCTACCTCATTAACGGACTGCTTGCGGACAAGTTCGCGGTAGTTTTGCCGGGTAAGCTTGCGCCCATACATTGCATGAACCTTAGCTGTCAGAGCCTTGCTGCCTTTATTGTAAGACATGAATTATCACCCGCCAATAACTCTCTTATATATTTCTTCGGCCCACCGCTCATGGTTCAATTCATATTGTTCTTTGAGCTTTGTTGATATTCCGTCATAACGTGCCTTAATTTCGTCAAGCGCTTCCTGGAGAAACTTTTCTTCAGTTTGAGCTGTGACTTCAATTCTTCTTCTCGCACGCTGGATATATTTGTCACGGAGATCTTTCTTGTCCTGCTCAATTGAAGACTTGATCTGCTCTTTTAAGGCAAGCGCATCATTCGTCATCTTCTGGGCAGTTTTATCAATCTCGATAATTTTTTTGATTATATCCTGCACTTCTATCCCTCCTGACCTAAATATATTGCGGCGGGATTGCGGGAAAGACTCCGCCGTTTTATTTATCGCCTCAACCGGTATGTAAAATAAACTTACATAGGCTGGGATAAACACCAAAAAGCATCCGCAATAAAGGATATATTCATAACAGGATTTTGAAAATATGCTTTATTTTATATTATTACAATAACACTTATAAAAACAACAGAGCAAACTGGAATACCTAATTTTTCAAGCTCTGCATCGGTGCAGGAATTCTGCCGCCGCGGGAAATAAACCTGAGCGGAGAATAACGGTTGACCTCCATAACAGGGCCGCCGCCGAGAAGTCCGCCGAACTGGAGCTCATCGCCAGCTTTTTTGCCGATTGCAGGAATAAGCCTTACCGCGGTTGTTTTGCTGTTGACAACGCCGATAGAGGCCTCGTCAGCTATTATAGCGGAAATTATTTCCGCCGGGATATCGCCCGGAACAATAATCATATCAAGGCCGACGGAGCAAACCGCAGTCATGGCCTCAAGCTTCTCAATCCGCAGTGAGCCGCGCCTTGCGGCCTGTATCATACCGGCGTCTTCCGTTACCGGAATGAAAGCACCTGAAAGCCCGCCGACATGAGACGACGCCATAACGCCGCCCTTTTTAACGGCGTCATTTAAAAGCGCAAGGGCAGCAGTCGTACCGCATGCTCCGCAGGACTCAAGGCCCATTTCCTCAAGAATATGAGCGACAGAGTCGCCCACTGCCGGTGTCGGCGCGAGCGATAAATCGACAATGCCGAAAGGAACGCCCAGTCTCTTTGCAGCTTCAAAAGCTACCAACTGACCTGCTCTTGTTATTTTGAAAGCAGTCTTTTTAACTATGTCGGCAACTTCCGTAAGGTCACAGTCGCCTGCTTTTTTAAGCGCAGCCCTAACTACACCCGGCCCTGAAACGCCGACGTTGATGACACATTCCGGTTCGCCGGGCCCGTGGAAGGCGCCCGCCATAAAGGGGTTATCCTCAGGGGCATTGGCAAACACGACCAATTTGGCGCAGGCAATGCAGTTGCGGTCTGCGGTCATACTTGCGCATTCCTTGATTATTTTGCCCATTGCCGCGACGGCGTCCATGTTTATACCGGTTTTCGTCGAGGCGACATTGACCGACGAGCAGACAAGGTCCGTTTCAGTTAATGCCTCAGGAATTGTTGTGAGGAAGTGCTCATCGGCTCCGGCATAGCCCTTGTGAACAAGCGCAGTATAACCGCCGATAAAGTTGACACCGACAGCATTTGCAGCCTTGTCAAGGGCTTTTGCGAATTTTACGTAATCATGCGAAGTACACGCAGAGGCTATCAATGAAATTGGCGTCACAGAAATGCGTTTATGTATTATCGGAATACCATACTGCTTTTCTATGTCTTCACCTGTTTTGACCAACTTCTCCGCTTTTTTCGTAATCTTATCGTATATCTTCCTGCATGCTGCATCTATATCAGGATCACAGCAATCAAGAAGAGAAATACCCATGGTGATTGTTCTTATATCTAGATTATCCTTGTCAATCATTTTGACTGTTTCAAGAATATCGGTTACATTTAACATTATTGGCCTCCAAAAATGCTCCGCATATTAAAATAATCGTAAGGAAAAAGAAAAAATTTATACTAAAACGAAAATTAAATCTTGTGCATACTGTTAAAAAGGTCTTCATGCATGACATGAATGGTGAGTCCAAGTTTTTTCCCAAGCTCATTCATTTTATCCGAAAGCTCAGCACAACTGATTTTTGAAGATGACATATCAACAAGCATAATCATTGCAAACAAATCTTGCAGAACGGACTGTGTGACATCCGATATGTTGATGTTGTTGTCATAGCATATTTTACTTACACGGGCAAGAATACCAACCATGTCCTTGCCTATTACGGTTATGACTGCTTTCATTGCTAAGACCATTCCTTTCGCCCGGAAATTCAAAACATAACTGCGGGATGCCGCACGCTATATTTGATATTCAATGTTTACATCTGACCACATCATATTGTGAAACGTTAATAAAATAACGATGCTTCTAATTTTAATATACTATGCCTAATTTTAAAAAATAGCAAGCGTTTTGTCTATAAAATCACCAAAAAAATATTAAAATAAGAATAATCAATATAATTTTCGCTGAAGTTTCGAAACAATTTATTGAATTTAATTCAGTCAGCTTTAGACATAAATTGACATATCGGCCGTCCATAATTTATGCCATACTAATAAATCTTATAAAAAATACGATATAAAAGTGATGTAAAAATGCCGCTGACGTGATATTATATTTCTATAAAAACTTAGAGGCCTTTTTTCTGAAATAAATCTGGTGCATATCTACTTAAAGCATGTGTATCCCGGGTAATCCTGTGACATTTTAAGTTACGACAGAGTTTGTCAGTGCCATCCGCTTAAAACCATGCTTTAGGCCTGCACGCAGAAGTGATATATGGAATTAATAAAATCATACATTGAGAAGGAAGGTGAACCTTATGACACTGACTGACTTCCATATACACAGCGACAACTCACCCGACGGCGAAAATTCCATCATAGAAATCTGTGAAAGCGCCATTAATAAGCGTATTTCAGTAATAGCTCTGACGGACCATTGCGAAATAGATAAGTTTTATCATGACCGGTACAACATTGGATATAAACAATCATTTGTTGAAGCCAAAAAAGCAATTTCAATATTCAGTCACCAACTTGACGTACGCGCCGGAGTTGAATTAGGCCAGGCTACCGTTGATCTTGAGACGGCAGATATGGTCTGTGAACTGCCATATGATGTAATTTTAGGTTCTATACATAGTATGCCAGGGGCAGAAGATTTCTATTTTTTGAAATATGACAATATAGATGTAAAAAAGCTGTTTGCCGATTATCTCGGCGAGCTTAAAAAGCTCACCGAATGGGGCAATTTCAATGTCCTTGCTCATATCACATATCCATTAAGATACATAAACGGCGAGTATGGATACGGCCTAAAAACAGAAGATTTCGGCGACGAGTTCGAAAAGATTTTTCGGGAAATAATAAAACGCGGCATTTCACTTGAAATAAATACATCCGGTCTGCGGCAGAAAATTGGAACCACCTTGCCGGACCTTTTCTTACTGAAACTGTATAAAAGTCTCGGAGGCGAGCTTATCACGCTGGGTTCAGACGCTCATAGGGCCCGCGACGTAGGCCTCGGCCTGACGCAAGGTATCGAAATTGCAAAGCAGGCCGGGTTTGACAGATGCTGTATTTTCAAAAACCGAAAACCGGAGTTCATCAAATTTTAACTACCATGCAAATTCTTTTGCGCACTGATACAGTTTTCTTGCTGCCACAATTTATTTTTCACTGTTGGGGATATAATATTTAACAATGACTTGTATGGACTTTTTCAAAGACATATGATAAAATTAACAGTGGCTTGCAAACATCCTCGTTTTATTTGCGATGAGGTGAATATATGATATGGTATAATTTCTTTATACAAATTTGGCTTATATTCAACTTTTTAACGACAATATTTTGCCTCTATCAGGTTGTTATCGCCCTCGCGGGGCTACATAAAGACAAAAAATTTGCCCCCAGCACAAAAAAACGTAGATTTGCAGCGATAATTGCCGCAAGAAACGAGGAAGCTGTCATTGAAAATTTGATTGAAAGCTTAAAAAGACAGAATTATCCCCGCGATTTGTTTGATATCATAGTGGTGGCCGACAACTGCACAGACAATACAGCCAAAATCGCAGAAAAAGCCGGCGCCATCGTTTATGAGAGATTTAATAAAGCAAAAGTCGGCAAGGGATTTGTCCTGCAATTTGCTTTTAAAAAGATTTTTGAAGAACGCGATATTTATGATGCGTTCTGTATCTTTGACGCCGACAATGTTGTTGATAGAAATTTCTTTAACGAAATGAACAAAGCGATAGACGCAGGGTATGAAGTTGCTCAAGGCTATCGCGATATGAAAAATCCATACGATTCATGGGTTGCAGGCGGCCATTCGCTTTTCTACTGGATGGAAAACAGGTTCTTCAACTCTGCACGCAGCCTTTTAGGCCTTTCGGCAACCATAAACGGCACAGGGTTTATGGTTACTTCGGACCTTATCAAAGAAATCGGGTACAATACCGTTACATGCACCGAAGATATAGAATTTACTATTCAAAGTGTTCTCTCCGGCAGATGTGTCGGATGGGTGCCGGATGCAAAGGTTTATGACGAACAGCCGGTTGTACTCAGCCAGTCCATGAGACAGCGTCTGCGTTGGACAAACGGACTTATCCAGTGCTTTTGGCGGTATATCGGTCCCCTTTCAAAAAAGGTTATTGACCGTCCCGACTGGGTGTCAATAGATTTATTTATGTATCTCATGTCCTTCCCAGCAATGATCTTCGGTATGCTTTCTGCAGTTATGAGCTTTTTCTTTGTGTTCTTCAGAATCTTCGACCCGATGGGCAATCTTATAAACTTCTTCTTTTTGGGAGTCGGCACATTCATCGGTTTCTGGTTAATTGGCCTGCTGACACTCATTACAGAGAACAAACTGACAAAAGATATGATAACTTCAGTGCTGGCATACCCGATTTTCAATATACTTTGGGTAGCAATCTATGTCATGTGCCTTTTCAAGAAGAAGGTCGAATGGAAGCCTATTATTCACATGAGGAATATAAGCATCACCGATATAGAATCAAAATCAAAAGTGTAGCAAATAAAATAAACAAACGGCCGGTTCAAAGTTTTGAGCCTGCCGTTTTTCTTTTGGTTTCACACAACAAACCGTTAACTGCAAATGGCAAAAAAATATCCCCTGCCGCAGATAAGTTTTCTGCGGCAGGGGATATCTTGGGGGTAAATAAGTCAACAGGCATACCTGACGGTGTCAGAATCAAAATACGTCCTCACGGTTCACTGTTTTAAGGGTACTATTTTAAGTATATGACAAAACAGACATTATGTCAACCTTTATATATAAAATTACATTATTATACATCCCGCCCCTACGTTATATTTTGTATAAAGCAAGAATTAAGTTAGACGCCCTCGAGGTCAAACGGCGGAGTATATTCTTCCTTAGCGCTGCTTTTCTCCTGCATAAATCCGTCCGTAAGGCCGAGTCTTATTGCCTCATCAACTACCGAATTATATTCAAGGGACGTGATCCTGCGCCCAAGCTCCCTATACTTCGAGGCTGGCTTTATCGGGGTATACTGGCTCATGAGGCTGAGCAGGAACTTTCCCTTAGGCAGATTGTCGTTTATCCAATTTAAAATCTTTATAGAGTCTTTTCGCGCTCCGGGTATCACAAGATGACGTATAATAACGCCCTTTTGCATGATCCCCTGCCGGTCAAATTCCAGTCCGCCGGTTTGCTCAATCATCTGCGCTACAGCCTTTGACGCTACCTCAAAATAATCTGCCACCCCTGAATATTTCCTTGACAGCTCGCTGCTGAAGTATTTCAAATCCGGCAGGAAAATGTCTACATAGCCTTTCAGCGCTTTGACGGTTTCGATTCTCTCATATCCGCCGCAGTTATAAACGACCGGAATTTTAAGTGAGCTGCGGACCTTGTCAAGGGCTAAGAGGATTTGAGGAATGTACTGGGTCCCAGTTACAAGGTTGATGTTGTGGGCACCCTTTGCCTGAAGTTCCAAAAATATTTCGGCAAGCCTTAAGACTGATATCTCCTTTCCAAAACATTTGCTGCTGATTTCATAGTTCTGGCAATAACAGCACCGCAGTGTGCAGCCGCTGAAAAAAACGGTGCCACTGCCGTTTGTGCCGCTGATACATGGCTCTTCCCAAAAGTGCAGTGCCGCCCGCGCCACTTTAACTTTATCTGAACATCCGCAATAGCCAAGCTTTACAGCCCTGTCAACACCACAGAGCCTCGGGCACAAATTGCAGGCATTGACGGTGAGCATTGAACATTCTTCTTTCGTCTTGTAATTTACTCACCATATTATACAACAAACAGCTCTGTTTGTCTGCCTAAGGCGTTGTGGAGCCCAGTAAACTTAGTCGCTACCGTTTGCCTCACAGCCCAGAATTGGCACGTCGTTCAGAAAACTTTGAATACCCGCTGTACCTTTCCCGGAAAGATACTCACGCCCGAGTATGGCGCTTTCCATCTGTTTTGAGGCCGTCATAGCAATGGTTTTTTCGTTTAGCATTTCATGAATCTGCATTATTTTATCCGGAACAAGTCCCTTATCCATTAAATCACCTCCCGATCTATTTTAACAATATAATTTCCACTTTTATCCTCGATTATGTGGCAAAGAAGCTGTTTACTGTGGAGTAAACAGCTTCTTTATTATTTTCCCATAAAGCCTTATGAGTTAAACTGCCATTTGTAGCAAAATAATCTGGGCTGCGAAACATTTATTTTATAGGGGTCGGCGTGCGAAACTTCTCATATGAGCAACTTTTTGATCCTTAATCAATGAAGCACACCCTGACCTTGCTGCGGCCGGTTAGGAATGTTGAACTTCGGCGGCTTCGGATTTTGAAGATTTTTGGCGTCATAGAACCTTCCTGGAGTCGACAAATCGAGATATTCCTTTGAGTTAAAGGTTTTGCCCCAGTCCGCAAGGGAGCCAGTTTCTTCAAGCGTGTTAAATGCCTGTCGAAAAAGCGTATTGTGTGCTTCTTCCCTGTTGAGCAAAAAGTCAATCGCTTCCCTCACGCCGGTGTCTGGAATCTGGCGGTAAAGGTATTCATAGACAACCTTAGCCCTCTGTTCTGCAGCAATATCTGACAAGATATCTGCGGCAAGGTCGCCGGTTTCATTGATATACGAACTCGTAAAATTATACCCCGAGGCGTTCGCAAGCATAGGGGTCAGCCCTGACAGGACTGAAGCCTCAACCGAGCCAGCATTTGTGTGCTGGGCATCGGGATAGTGTCCGTTGAGAATGTTTACAAGTGTGCAGACTATCTCGAAATGGCCTAATTCCTCGGCGGCTATATCAAGAAACATATCCTTTATTGCCGGATCTTTTATACGAAAACTCTGTGACAAATACTGAAGTGCGGCTTTAAGTTCGCCCTGGGGACCGCCAATCTGCTCCTGCAGCATATTAGCATAATTCGGATTCGGGCCGTCTACTCTGACGTCTTTTAATAGCTGCTTTTCATGTTTAAACATATCTTTTCCTCCTAACGATTACTTTTCCCCATTATTATTTTCCCGCAAAGCCAAAATATATTTCTTTTCACCATTGATTTGTGATAACGGGGCTATGTCAAGAGAAGTTCGCAATTTGGGGACTCCACGAAATGAATTAAGCTGCGCTTAGCAGAAGTGTCTGAATCGATTTGGGATTCAAATATGCTCTGGAAACGGACCAGTCTTCAGCGTATTCCATGAGATATGTTGTAACCAACCGCAGATAGGAATCTTTGTTTGGGAATATCCCGACGACGTTAGTTCTGCGCCGGATTTCCTTGTTCAGCCGTTCCAGCATATTGGTCGATGAGATTTTACGGGCATCAAGCTCGGGGAATGCATAGAAAGCCAGTGAGTCCTCCAGCCCGTCTTCCAGAAGCTCGATTGCTTTGGGAAACCGCTTCCCATATTGCTCCGACAACTGTTTTGCGCGCTGTCGCGCTAATTGGACGGAAGGCGCCAGCCAGATTTCTTTCAGTTGGACCGCAAAGGATTCTTTTTCTTTCTGCGGTATATGGGCCAGAATATTTCGCATGAAATGCACTTTGCAGCGTTGCCAGGATGCGCCGGGAAAACTTTCTCGGATGGCGGCAATCAGCCCTTTGTTCGCACCGGAAACCACCAGCAGCGGTGTTTTCAAGCCGCGATCCAAAAGACTTTGAAACAACTGGGAATAGCTCTCTTTGGATTCGTCCAGCATCGGCTCCACGGCGAGAATGTCCCTGTGCCCTTGCTCGTTGACGCCGCAGACAACCATCACCGCCATGCTGACGACACGGCCATCCATACGGACTTTTTCGTACAGGGCATCCGTCCAAATGACAGGATAACGAGTATCCGTCAGAGAACGGTTGCGAAATTCCTGTACCTGTTCATTGAGCCCTTTTGTCATCTCACTGACCTGACTGCGGGAGAGGTTCTCTATCCCCAGACTGTGAGCCAACTTTTCCATCTTCCGTGTGGACACGCCCTGCACGAATGCCTCCTGAATAACCTGTACCAGCGCCGCCTCGCTGCGTTTGCGTTCAGTGACAAAGAACGGGATATATCCATGGCTGTGCAGCTTTGGCACCATGAGATACATCGTCCCTACGCGAGTATCCAGCCTCCGGGGACGATATCCGCAGCGGTAGTCACTTCGAGACGGATTGTGCGCATTCTTTTCCGCCCCCACAAGGCCGGAAACCTCCGCCTCCATCAGTTGAGCGCAGAGCCATTCCAGCATACTGAGCATCGGGTCGGGCTCCGCCATACATTTCAGTAGCAATTCCGTAAGATCTGTGTTATTCTTTCCTTGAGTCATTGGGACCAACTCCTTTTTGAATGTCTTGACACCATTCATTTTAAAGGAGTCCCAATGGCTTTTCTATACCTTCTCGAAATTGCGAACTTTATTGTACTCTATCGATAACGGCGCACAAAAAAGCCTGTATCTGTAATTTCAGATACAGGCTTTTGTAATCCTAAATGAACCCTAAGACTGCTTTTCATTCAGCTCTTTTGCCGGTTTTATCTTGTCTCGGAACGACTTTTTGACTTCATTAACATCAACACCAAGGATATCAAGAATAAACATAAATACCGGAATTCCCACAAGCATGCCCCAAGCGCCAAAGAAATGCCCTGAAATCGTAATGATTAGGAATGTGAAGAATATCGGCAGATTGACTTTCTCTGACATGAGCTTCGGATTTAAGATATAGGCTTCAATTGCGTGCAGAATCGCAATCATGACTAAAACATAAATTATCAGTTTCCAGCCGCCGATTGAATAAGCAATAATTGAGAGAGGAACAAGTGATATAAACACTCCCGCAACAGGTATGATACCAAGGATGAATATCATTACTCCGAGGCCCAGAATGCTCGGGAAGTGGAAAAATGAAAGCAAAATAATAGAAAGTATGCTGTTTATAAATGAAATCAATATCTGGGTTTGAAGCACTTTGCCGAAAGTATTGGTAAACTTAAGGCCGAAATATTTTAATTCTTCATAAAGCCATGATATCTTGCTATTCTTAAACTTGACTATGAATGAATAAACGCGGCTTTTTTGAAGCATGAAAAACAGGCTTAGAATCAACGCCATAAAAATATCAAAACCGAGGGAACCAACATTGCCTATAAATGCCACCAGGGCATTGCCGCCCTTTTCAACATATTTCTGCAGGTCAATATTTTTAACCAGGGCAAGGGCGTTGTCCAACATGTCATTGCCGGTCGTTTTTTCATTCATCATCTTCGTTACCGAATTTGAAATAATCTTTGTTAGCTCAACCATCTGTGAAATTATCTGCGGAATATAGATACAGGCTATCAGAACCAGAAGAGCGGCAACTAAAAGATATATAAACGCGATAATATACGAACGTTTTATGGGGATAAACCTGTGAACGCGGATGTAAATAAATTTCTGTGCGGCATTGGTAAGATAAATAAAGATAAATGTAAGCAAAAATAATGTAATCATACCGCGCATTAAGTAAAGTGCAAACCCGATAAGTGCGAGGATAAACAGCCTTTTCACGATAGGTTTTTTTAAGTAAGTTAAAATATTCTCCATAAAACTTCCTTCCGCAGTTAATAATGTTATATGTACTATTATATATTAAATTTAAGTTGTTTTAAACCGAATAATCAAAACATCCAGTATGGAAGAAAGATTATCCCCCTATCGCTCTTAATCAAATCCCTTGTAATGATTATAGCAGTTTTAACCCCATAGTTGCGCATGAAAGCCCTTGTACTCTTTATCGTTCGTTCAAGGTTTTCTTTCTGGCAGCAGACTGAAACCGGCAGGATTTTGCCTTTTTCATACAAAACTATGTCAACCTCGCGGATTCCATTTTTCCAAAAATACACATTCCCGTCAACACCCATAGCATATCTTTTTGCCATATAAAGAAATGCGTTTGTAACATGGTCATTAAAGTTTTCGGCAATTGACGTGTTGCACCTGATTGCATTCGCAATGCCTGTGTCGTAGATATAAAACCGCTTATTTTTGCGGACAATGCGCCCTTCAACGCCGGATTCCGGCGAGAAGTTGTCCTGAACTCCCGCAAAACCGCCTTCGGAAAGGTTTGAAATATACCCTATTATGGTTGAAGTATCAACATAGAGGGAACGTCCAATTTTCCCGAATGATTGCTCTGTTCTCCCCTGCTCGGCAATAATGTATAACAGTTTTTTCAGCTTCTGCGGGGACTTAATATTATTGAAAGCTCCAATGTCGCGATACAGCGAGCAGTCCGTTATGTTCAGCAGTTGCGCCTGCCAGCGCGTTATATCATTCGAAGAAAAATATGCGGGATAGCCGCCGCTCAGCAGATAATCACTTACAATCTGGGACTTATATGGCTTGAAATCCCTTAGTGCATAAATATTAGCATAAAGCTCCTCAAAAAATGCCACCGGGTCAGCAAAGACCGAAGGTTCCGGCATCAGACTCTTATATCTGACAAGGTCGAGGTCGTGAAGCTTATATGCAAAATAAAACTCCGAATACTGCGGCAGGTTAAGCGGCATGACTATAATCTTATATTCATTCTTCTCGTCAAGCTCACTAAACGGCGTATGCGTCTGCGCAATAAAAAATTTTATATTTACTGTTTTGTCAAGGTAGTTTAAAAGGTAAATCTGCCAATCTTCAATAAATTCTATGTCGTCAATAAAGATATAAACAGGCTCACGAAATGCGAATAGATTCTCGTGAAGTATTTCGGTCGCATATATCTCGAGTAGGCTGCCGATTGAACGATGTTCCCCAAAAAGAATCATCTCGTCACCGCTGAAATAAACAATGCGCTCCGGCGGTATATTCGACTTTAAAAGATGATTTATTGTGCAATATAGTAGTGACGTTTTGCCGACTCCGTATGGGCCGACAATATTGGTAATCCGTTTGTCACCGATGCTTTTAAGCACATCCATAAATTCGCTTCTTATGCGTTTGTGTAAAAGTGTTGCGTCAACTTCTCCTGTTTTCCACCATGTATTGATCTTTTGGAGCGCATAAACTGGATTCATAAACAGCCTCCATTGTAATGCTGACGAAATTTAGAGTTTTATTGATAGCAACGCACTTTATACATTTATAGCATATTTGTCGAATACAGTCAATAAACATGCTAATATTTATACCGCAAACCCCAGCTCACATCAGCTAACTTTCCTTCATTTTGCGCTGTTTTTATGTATAAACGGTCATTAGGTTGGGCAAATTATATTTTCGGAAATACCTTGTAAAGCCCCATTTTTGCCCACAAAACCAGGGCAAAACCGGCTAAATGGTTTAAATATACAAATTATAGTTTGCAGTCGATAAAATATATATTTTTTATTGTCTTAATAGAATATAAAAAATAATGATTATTTAATGCGATATCTAAAACTATTTCTTTTTATTGAATTAAGAATATGCAGTGATATTTGAAAAAGCATAATGATATTATGCTTTATAAATTCGCATAAAAATTTCATTTCTGCAAATAATATCAGCGTATCGCGGAATACTTTATTTTGAGCAGTTGTCCACGCTCGATAAAGCTAATCCGTGGACACAACGCTCTGAAACCTTGACACACACGCAGACTGCCTTCAGCATTATATTGTTAGGAGTTGATTCTATGCTAGACCGCATAGCACTTATACTTGTCATTATTGGTGCATTGGACTGGGGCTCCATCGGTATTTTTAAATTTGACTTCGTCGCGTGGGCCTTCGGCGGACAATACAGTGCTGTTTCCCGAATAGTCTATACGCTTGTTGCCATCGCCGGTCTTTGGTGCATATCCCTTCTATTCCGTGACCGAGAAGTCGTCGAATCAAAAAACGAAATTCACTGATAATGACATCGGCACATGCAAAAATAAGGGGCTGTACCGAAACGCTGAATTATCGGCGTCAGGTACAGCCCCTTGTTTTATGAAATCATCCGGAAGGAGTGATTATTCCTCCCTTTCTTCGTCGGCTGGCTTTGAATACAGTTCTTGATTTTCGCTATTTTATTTTTTGAGTGATTCAACAATATTCTTGGTGTCGAGAGCAATCATGTATTCCTCGTTTGTCGGAATTACATATGTTCTTACCTTTGCGTCAGGAGTCGAAATGTCGCCCTCTTTGCCGCGTATAGTGCTGTTGTTGAGGTCTTTGTCTATCTTTATGCCGAGGTATTCCATATTGGAGCATACGGCTTCTCTCAGCAGGCAGGAGTTTTCACCGATACCGCCGGTAAATACAAGAGCGTCAATACCGCCCATTGCCGCGGAATAAGCGCCGATATACTTTTTAATCTGATAGCGCTGGGCATCCTGGGCAATTATTGATCTCTCAATGCCCTTTGCGGTTGCCTCTTCAAGGTCGCGGTCGTCACTGGATATTCCTGAGATACCGATAAAGCCGGATTCCTTGTTGAGGATTCGCTCCATCTCTCTCGGCGAAAGGCCTTCTTTTTCCATAATAAATGTTACAACGGACGGGTCAAGGTCACCGCTGCGTGTACCCATTATAATACCGCCGAGCGGTGTAAAGCCCATGCTTGTATCAATGCATTTGCCGCCGTCAACAGCGGAAATGGATGAGCCGTTGCCGAGGTGGCAGGTTACAACTTTAAGCTCTTCTGGCTTTTTGCCCATTAATTCAGCAACGCGGAGGCTGACATAACGGTGTGATGTACCGTGGGCACCGTAGCGGCGGAGCTTATATTTCTCATAATACTCATAAGGTACGCCGAAAATATATGCCTTCGGCGGCATTGTCTGATGGAAAGCAGTATCAAATACAAGAACATTTGGAACATCCTTGCCGAGTATCTCAAGGCAGGCCTTAATGCCAGTCATTGTGGGAGGATTGTGAAGCGGAGCAAAATTTATAACTTCTTCAAAGTCTTTTAATACCTGATCTGTGACAAGAACAGATTTTGAAAAACGGTCGCCGCCGTTGACTATACGGTGTCCGACAGCGTCAATTTCCTTTACGCTTCCTATAACTGCGGCATCGCCCTCGGTAATCGCCGATATAACTGTCTGGAACGCAGTTTTATGGTCGTTGAGCGTCATTTCTTTTTCAATTTTTCTTCCATCGAAAGTCTTGTGCTTAAATTTGCCGTCAATGCCTATGCGCTCGCAGTTTCCCTTTGCCAGCACATTTTTGTTATCAATATCAATGAGCTGATATTTAAGTGATGAACTGCCAGCGTTAATAACCAGAATGTTCATTAAGTTTCCTCCTTGAATTTGGCGCAGTCTGAAAATAAAAATGCCGATATGTGCATATTGGGCATTAAATTAAACCTGTAATTTTTCTTCGAGGAACTTATCCTCTTGAACGTGCGTTGACGCACGCATTTTTCAAACACGCCTTGATAAATTGATTTTTTAAGATGCCATGTATTATTATATATTCAAGAACAGTATTTTTCAATAAAAAAGATTTATATGCTTAGGTTTTTGAAGATATACCATTTGCAGATTAATAAAATTTCAGGAGCTTAATATGAACGGTATAAAAACAGCAGGCATTATAGCTGAGTTCAATCCGTTTCACAACGGGCATGAACTGCTTATAAAAAAGGTGCGCGAGGCAGGGTTTTCACATATAGCTGTGGTGATGAGCGGAAACTTTACCCAGCGAGGGGAACCAGCCTTAATGCTCAAATCGGCGAGGGCCCGGGCGGCTCTTCTCTGCGGCGCCGACCTCGTGCTGGAGCTTCCGACGCCGTTCGCTGTTTCCAGCGCGGAAAAATTCGCTTATGGCGCGGCAGGGATACTCAATGCGCTCGGCTGCGTCGACAGCCTTTGTTTCGGCAGCGAGTGCGGGGATATCGAGCTTCTCAAGCATTGCGCCGAAAAGCTCAATGAAGCAGACACCGCTGGGGAACTCTCCGACGAGCTCAAGCGCGGCGTATCATATCCGAAGGCAAGGGCCAATGTCCTCGCCCGGGCTAATGTCCCAAGAAACGACATCGCCGCAGTCCTTGACAATCCCAACGATACGCTGGCAGTCGAATATATAAAAGCGCTCAAAAACCTTGATTCTTCCATTACCCCGTTTGCAGTAAAACGCATGGGAGCCCGTCACGACGGCGCGCCGTCGCTGTACGGCGACACCCCGATATCGTCGGCGTCTGCGCTTCGCTCAATCATCACTGCGGGCAATGTTTGGCGTGCTAAAAAATATATGCCGTCCCGCGCCTTTATGGTGCTTGCCGAGGAAATAGCAAATTTGCGGGCGCCGTTTCAGGTGCCTTTGGCCGAACCGCTCATACTCGCCAAGCTCAGGACTATGAGCGCAGACGATTTTATACGCATTACGGACGTTTCCGAGGGGCTCGAAAACCGTATTTATAAAGCGTCGCGGATGGCTTGCTCGCTCAATGAACTCTATTTCGCAATCAAGTCAAAGCGCTATACCCTCGCCCGGATACGGCGCATAGTATTGCGCGCCTTTCTCGACATCGATTCGTCCTATACCCGCTCCGGCCCGCCTTATATCCGCGTACTCGGCTTTAACAGCAGGGGGCGGGAACTGCTCAAAGCGGCGAAAAAGTCCGCTGCTCTGCCGATAATCAGCCGTTTCGCTGACGCGGCTAAGCTGTCGCCAGAAGCCCGCCGCTTTTACGACCTTGAGTGCAAAGCAACCGACCTTTATATGCTCTGCGTTCCCAAAATACAGCCCTGCGGTTTTGAGCAAAAATTTACGGCCATCAATCTAAGCAGTTGAATTGTTCAGCTAAAACGAGTACAATATTTTAAGTTTGAGATTTCCGAGAGAAATAATATGTTCCAAAACCCATTAATATCAGGAGTGATAAGATGTCAAAAATAAAGGCTGAACAGATTGAATATAAGAATTTCGGAAAATGCTTGAGAATAACAAACGGCAAAATCGAAGCCGTTGTCACTCTTGACGTTGGACCGCGCATACTGAAATTTGCTTTTGTCGGAGGAGAAAACTTCTTCCATGAAGATATAGACAGGGAAAGCTGCACCTGCGGCGAACCGCTTGAAGCTGTTTTCGGAAAGGGCTCAAAATGGTTCATCTACGGCGGTCACCGCTTATGGCTCA
The DNA here is from genome assembly GCF_036762875.1 of [Clostridium] cellulosi. Taxonomy (NCBI): domain Bacteria; kingdom Bacillati; phylum Bacillota; class Clostridia; order Eubacteriales; family Oscillospiraceae; genus Ruminiclostridium; species [Clostridium] cellulosi. Next base: position 98,064 of record NZ_JBAIZF010000024.1, read on the forward strand.
GTCCGGAGGATATGCCCATGACCTATTATCCTGACAATGAGCCTGTAAATTACAATATTATTGACGGCGGCGTCGAGCTGATTCCGCCGGCGCAGCGCGTCAACGACGTACAGTACCGCATCCAGTTCATAATGTCGGAAGATAAACCGCAGGCAACGGTAAACCACTTTATTACAAACGTTGGCGGCAGCACCATCAAAAGAGCGCCCTGGGCTATCACCGTTATGCGCCGCGGCGGCATGGAGGTTATCCCGGAACCTATCAACAACACAGGGCTTCTGGCAAACCGCGTGCTGTCCCTGTGGCCCTACAGTGATATGTCGGACGATCGCATATACTGGGGCAAGAAGTATATCACAATGCGGCAGGATACCTCTGTCTCCAGCGCCTTTAAGTTCGGCATTAACAACAACCGCGGATGGGCGGCCTATTTTGTCAACAACGGTATGTTCTTAAAGCGCTATAACCACAATCAAAGTGGTAATTATCCCGACAACGGCGTGTCTTTTGAAACCTTTACCAACAACCAGATACTTGAGATGGAGACACTGGGCGAATTAGTCGATATCACACCGGGAGGAACAGCCTTCCATAGTGAAGAATGGACGCTTATCGACAATGTCGAGTGCCCCGCTCCAAACGATGAGGTTACTCTCGACACATTGGTCAAGTTATATATTGAAAAGTAAATTATTTCAGGCAGGCTGGCTCCTTTACGAGCAGGTCTTAAAACAGCCTGCTGCTTGCAAAATGCGGGCAGAAAGGTGCAGTCAGAATTGCAAGTTGCCTATTGATATTTATACGATTAGTTACAAAATCCCCGCATTTTTTCGATTTGAATATAATATAATCTGATGGAGGATATATTTGAAAATTTTAGTAGACGCCGACGCCTGCCCCGTCAAAGATATAATCATCCACGAGGCAAAAGCGCGGAACCTGCCCGTTTTGATGTTCACAGATACCAGCCATGAAATAAACGACGGCTATTCCTCTGTATATGTAGTGGACAAGGCCCGGGATTCTGCTGATTTTGCGCTTATCGCAAGGGCTAAGGCAGGCGATATCGTCGTAACTCAGGATTTCGGAGTCGCAGCAATGGCGCTGGCAGTAGGCGCAGCAGCCATTAACCAGAACGGGCTTATTTTTACGTCCGACAACATCGGTATCCTGCTTGAACAGCGGCATATATCTCAAAAAATACGCCGCAGCGGCGGCAGGACAGCTAATCCTCCTCGGAGAACGCAGAGCGATAATCAAAAATTTAAAACTGCATTTATAAAGCTATTGGAAGAAAACTCATAAAACGCGCGCTGCCGCGCCACAACAGGAGGATTTGCTATTAAGAAAAAACGTGATACTTTAGGCATAGCGCTAACGCTGCTCATGTTATGCTGGATGGTCTTGATTTTCTGGTTTTCCTTGCAGTCCGGTGCACAGTCATATGCTCAGTCACATAAGGTATTGGAGATTGTCGAACGTATTCTTAATAAATTCGGGATTAAGTTCAATCAAGCCATTTTTGACATCTTTGCGCCTTTCTGCAAGGAAAAAGTTACAAGCGAGATTTTTATACGGAAACTTGCACATTTCACTGAATACTTTATATTTGGAATCATTTGTACCGCAAGCATAATCCATTGGCACAAAAGAAATTTTTGCGTTTTGTGCCGGCTGCGCTTGGCGTTTCGACAGCGGCTATTGACGAAATGGTAATCCAGCAGTTTCTGGTGTCAGAACGCACAGCCGCTGTCACCGACGTGCTTCTTGACTCAATCGGGTTCTATGCTGCATTGATTATAATATTCGTTGTTTCCTTCGCTGTGATAATATTCAAACTCTTTAGAAGGCGCATGTTAACATAACCAATCTATCCATAACTTAGTGGTTGAAATTTTAAACATTTTAAGTTAAACTAAACGGTTAGTGGAATCATAAATAAGACTTCTAATATTGTGCTTTTAATATTATTTAAAAGCAGGTGTATTATGAGAATAAAAAGGTACGGTTTCAAACTTTTAAAGATTATCTTCGCTTTGGCTGTTATGACAGTGATTATGATTAACTTTGAAACAATCTTTAATGCACTCGACTGTGACGCGCTTACTATTTCTACTAGCAAAACAGATGTAACCGACCTGCCGAGCAAAATCAACTTTTTAGACGACGACAAAAATACATTTATTAGGTACTGCAAGAATTTCTACGGAGAAGATTTACCTATCGGAATAGACAACAACATATATCAATACTATGGAAACGTAAACGGCTACAGGTTTTACAGGCTCCAGCCAACTCTTGTGTCGTACGACAATATCAGCCAGAGTGAGGTCATTGGAGGATTCACCTTCGAAAGCCCTTATCGCTTCAGGCCGGAAAATACAGGGCTTTATATCATCAGTGACGAAAGCGTCTATACGCTTGAAGAAGCGTACAAATTGGGCCTGATCGATATTGAAAAGGCATATCAGTTATATAAAGAAAAAACTGAAAATCAGTAAATCTTCTGCGGCAATATACCCCTCAAGGCGGTTCAATTATGAACCGCCTTTTTTATTTTTTTGGCATTGCGCTATTATATTACCTCGAATTAAAGATTAATTTCTTAGGAAAATAATTGATGAGACACAATACCTGAAAAGGAGACGTGTTTTAATGAAAATCAAACCCAAATTTAAGATATTCATAATATTTACTTTATGCGCGTCTATTTTATTTTCTTATTCCGCTGTCGGAGCCGATATCGAAAATAAAAGTGACGCGAAAAAGGATTATATAAAATGGATGACATTTGACGTACCTGATAAAGCAATGCTTAAAGCAATGAATATAGATATAAAATACCACGGAACAGATAAAGAAGTTGATTGGATTGAGGTGCTTTCAATCCTCGCTGCTAATTATTACGGCAGGTGGGAAAGATATAAACCTAAGGATATGGACACTGTCGTCGAAAAACTCCAGCGCGGTGAAAGCGCCGAGGAAATAACACACAACAACAAATACTATAATTTCTATCACGAGGCCTATAGCGCAGTGCTCAGCGGTTTTCTCGGGGAGTATAAAACAGTGTCCCCAGTAGGCAGCGACAACCTTGTAGAAAAATACGGCATGTTGGTCTTTTCCCCGATTGCAAAGGGGTATTACTACTCACATTATGATGATTTCGGCAATTCACGAACCTATGGATATAAGCGCAAACACATGGGCAACGACCTTTTAGGAAGTGTTGGGACCCCGATTATCGCGGTTGAAAGCGGTTATGTCGAATGCATAGGGTGGGACAGCTTCGGCGGCTGGCGAATAGGTATCAGAAGCTTTGACCGCAAGCGGTATTACTATTACGCCCATTTGCGGAAAGACAAGCCTTATGTCCAAAATCTAAAACAGGGCATGCTCGTAAAAGCGGGTGAAGTCATCGGCTATCTCGGCGCTACAGGCTACAGCAACAAGGAAAATGTAAACAATATGTCAAGGCCGCATCTTCATTTCGGCATGCAGATAATTTTTGACGAATCGCAGAAGGAAGGCGTAAACCAGATTTGGATAGACGTGTATGACATAGTAAACGTACTCGCTAAAAACAAAGCAAGTGTCCGCAAAGACCCACAGACAGGCGATTACTACAGCACGTCATTATATTATTAAAATTTTTGTAAATTTTTGTTCTTTTTTATTTGCAGCTCCGATTTAACTTGTGATATCAATAAAAAAACAGAAATCGGAGTGACAGATATGATTACGTCAATAATATGCATTATGTTGTAGTCTTAATTACATTTACTTTTGTGGTTGATTTTTATGTCTCCTTCGTCATTATTATTGATTTTTAAGCGGCAATAATAATATTGAAGGAGATGATAAAAAGATGAGCACAGAATATTCAGATAAAAAAACAAAGAAAATTGAATATATACCTGGCATTGAATGTGATGTCACAAACTGTGTCTACAACGATGAAAAACGCAACTGCTATGCTGAAAAAATAAAAGTCGGCCCTATGCACGCTTCTTCTAAACATGAAACATTGTGTGCAACCTTTGAGCAGAAACCCGAATCATAAATTTAATAAAAGCTGCGGGGATTCCCCGCAGCTTTTTCATTTATGCTGTGCTTTTTGCGCCTGTATAATGTTGCATAAAAACTTATTATGAAGCGGAAAGGAAGGCATTTGTTTGAGATTATTACACATCAACCCGCGCCCGCGCTGGGTTGCAGTCCGGCATCTCTAAGCTGCCGTCGGACAAAGCAAGTTTTGTGAGGTAGTAACACTCTTCCCTCGCCATATGGTCTGCCATAAGTGGCATTAACGTTCCGAGAAGCGTTGCGTTCGTTCTGGCGTTTCTTATTTCAATCAGAAAATCCTTAAACCCGATCATTTCAAAGTAAGCCTGACGGTTCAGCATCTGCAACGACGGGAAATTCATAAGTTTTGTCCGTGTAAAGCCGCTCATTTCGATTGATTTTAAATACAGATTTGTAAATGTCTTTTCATAAGCCTTGCTTTCTTCTATCTTATTATTTTCAATCTCGTCAAGGCTGGCCGAAACCGCCGCCGCGTGGCCCATGCCGTCGGAAAGCCACAAAACATTATAATGCAATGGATGAAATACCGGGGGCTGACCGTTCTGCAAATTTGAAAGGGTCAATAAAAATTCTTCGAGCTCATTGAGCATATGATTAAAGAAGGTCGAGGACAGGTGTATCACTACTCTTGACTTCAACGTCAATGTCAGCAGGCTCAGTTTAAACTCGCGGAGCTCTTGTACCGCCGAGATGACCTTTTGTTTGAATTCATCCGTCGGCGCAGCCGCCTTTGACTCATCCAGCAACTGGTCAAAGGTATGTATGAACTGTTTCGCTTTATTTATGCGCTCGGTCTCGCTGGGTGCCAGAGAAAAATAAATAAATCTCGCATGGTCGCCTAAAATCTGCAGCCAGAAATTATATTCGAATACCAACGAATCCAATATATCTCCCCCACTCAAATTATTCTTTATTATTCATATGCTTTAAGTGAAAAAAGGTTAAAATTAAGCAATAACCGGACAAAATGAAATAAAAAACGGCTCACAAATAAATTTGTGAACCGTTTTTAACTGTTATATATTGCAGCAGCCGTTAAGGCTTCTGGCTGTAATAAAAAAAGCCCGACATCGCCGGACTTACCCTAAAAATTATCTATTGCAGTCTTTTGTCAATATCGAGGAACATCAGCATCATCCATTTATAAATCAGTCTTTCCATTTCCTCTGCGTTTTTTCCTGACTTAAGTATTAGACACATGCCATCCACAAAAGCTGACGAAAGAACTTGAAACATAAAATTGTCTTTTAGCTCTAAGCCCTTTTTCCTTCTTTCAACAAGGTAAACCTTTTGCAGCGTTTCAAATACCATATAAATAACTTCAGACTTACATTCGGCATATTTTGTGCCTTCACTTTTATCAAGAAGAATATAAAGCTCCAATGGGTGTTTGGACGATATCCGGGCGACTCCTTCACAGATTTTTTTCAGCACATCAATACTGTTAAGTTCAGTTGAAGTTAAATTAAAGTCTGATATTTCTTTTTTAATACTTTTCATCACCTGGCTGACTTCGCCATAAATGTAACCAATTGTACTGTCAAAAAGATCTTCTTTGTTCTTAAAATATCGATATATATTTCCGCTGACTATATCCGCTTTTGACGCTATTTTTCTCATTGAAGCGCCTTTATAACCATTTTTTCTGAATTCTTCAATTGCCGAATTGATTATATTGTTTCTAACACTTTCTTTAAGGTATTGCATAGCGAACTCCTGTTAAAGAATTTTGCAATTATATAATGTGTCAATTTGGCATGTTTAATTATGAGTTTTATTTAAAATGATTAGAAGCATATTAATGTAAATAATAATATGTATAGTTACGCGGATATCGGAGTCATTATGTATAACGCCGTAAAATATACGGCGTTATTCTATGTTCACCGGCAGCAAATAAATTGCAGCCGGTATAGTTTGTCAATCGCAATGATGACAGTTACATCTGGAAGCACATCGATCATCGCCGTGATGAATATTCATCGGCGGGAAATAGCTGCCTGTTACACTGAATACACGGTCTCTGCCGTAATTGGGCAATCTGAACCGCCGGCGTCTGTTGCAACAGCAGCAGCCCAGCAGCACAATTGGCCACAAGCAACAACACATAAAATAGTACCTCCTTTTACTGCGGTTAATACATTTTATTCAAAATGCGACAAATTGTCTCATACACCGCTTCTTCAAAGGAGGTACTCTGTCATTTTATAAATAAACTTTAGTTAGCAAAGAATTACTGCGAGAAAACATTATCCCGAAATGTTTTTAGAAAATCATCGCACTGCTCGAAAAGTTCAACAACTTTAAATTTTATTTTGATATCTGGCTTGTCCGAGTTTTCAACTATATTTTCCTCGTCCGGAGACAGCACATCACTGATTTCCTGTTTCTGCTCTTCGGATGACGCCGGTATGCAGAGCGATGGGAACAGCACACACCACCAGTTATGACCTTTTGCCTCCCCTATTGTTATCCGAACCGCATCATAATACCCAGCGGGTAGTGTAATGTTATCGTACTTCCTCGTTGTGAAGTACATGTTGACTAGCTGAGCATTTACTTTATAATTGAAGCCTTCCCTCTTGACCTCATCTTGGGCAATTTTTATGATTTCAGGAAGTTTCTCTCTGACGTTTTCTTCAGCTTCTTCTTTATTGTCGGCAGCAATAAAGAGCTCCTGCGATTCGCGTAAAATCCTGTCACGTACACTGAGTTTTAACTGCTGGTCGGCTTTACTATCGGAATTAGCTATAATATGCAGACGCAGGACCTTGCCCCTTATATCGCTGCATTGTTTCGCAAAAACAGAAAAACTTGACAGAGACGCCGCAATGACCGTTATCATTAATCCCAGCAAAACAGCTTTTTCAACTTTAAATAATTTCATATGACCATATCTCCCGTCAATTATGTTTGCTGCAAAAGGATTTTTGACGGAAAATTATGGTAATATACATAAATTTAAATTTTTTCTGAAAAACGGTCTTACTTGCGGCCTTAGATGGTATGCGCTATTCAAATTATTAAATATGGTCAAATAATTAACAATTAAACTACTTTAATTATATCGCAACCTGAGCGCGCAGGGGAACATATTTTTGAAAATTGGTCAAAATTTTTATGGCAATTCTTGGCTTTCTCTATATCTTCAAAGATTCCAAAAACAGAAGGGCCACTTCCGCTGAGGGCACTTCCGACAGCACCGTATTCCAGCATAAGCTGTTTTGTCGTATAGCTTTCTGGAACAAGTTCCTCAAAGACGTTGCAAAGGCAACGGCCGATTTCTTTGATATCTTTCGCTTCAAGCGCCTTGAGCATAGCAACATTATCCGGCCTTTTTCTTGCCCCATGTTCGTCGAACTGCGCGTATAGAGAACCTGTTGAGGCCTTTTCTCCCTTTTTTACAACTACAATGCAGCAATCAGGAAGCGGCGGTACCTCAGACAGTTTTTCACCTATGCCGCGGGCAAGCAAAGTTCCGCCGACAATGCAGAACGGCGCGTCGGCGCCCGCTTTGACGCCTATTTCACATAGTTTTTTTAAGTCATAACCTGTTTCATACAGCGCATTAAGCCCTACAATCACCGCTGCGGCGTCGGCACTTCCGCCCGCAAGTCCGGCTGCCTTCGGAATTTGTTTCTGAATCTCTATTTTAGCGCCTTCGGAAATCCCAGCGGCCTCAAAAAACAGCGCCGCCGCACGGTAAGCCAGGTTATCACTACCGCAAAGCGTCGGGTCCGAGCAATCCACCGATATAACGCTATCACGGTGGATGCTCACTGTGTCAGAAATGTCAACAGATTGCATGATAGTAGATAACTCATGGTAGCCGTCGGGGCGCCTTCCCACTATGTCAAGTGTCAGATTTATTTTTGCATTTGCTTTTATCTGGACAAAATTAATCTCAAATCACCCTCTCTTGCCGAACAGTCTGAACCGCTTAATATTAATTGCCTGTTTCGGGCACATCTCATGGCAGCAGAAGCACTTGATGCATTTCGAATAGTCAATTACTGCCTTGCGGTCCTTTATCTCAATCGTATGCTGCGGACAGCTTTCGGCACATTTTCCGCAGCCAATACATTTCTTTTTTACGATAACCGGCTTAGGCGTACACAACTTATTCAGCGGTTTTCTTATAAACTCTGGAAAACCAGCCAGGAAATCAAGGGAAACGCTGTCAGGTACCTTAAATTTCCCGAATGCGTCTGCGCCGTCTCCGCACAATTCAACCCCTGTAATATCCTGCGGGCAAAGCCCACGGCTGATGGCGTCGGCAAGCACCGGGATATCGCCCGCCTTAAATCCTATGGCAGCAGTCGCGACAAGGTCAACCGCATACGGATTTGTACCGGCAAATATTACTCCCAGTTTCTTTGGGGTGCCTCCTGTCGGGCCGTTTCCCTCCATGCCGACAATGCCGTCAATAAATGATATGGCGGGCTTTATTGTCTCGCACAAATCAACCAGCATTGCGGCAAAATCCGGAACATTTTGAAACCGATAATGAAATTCCGGTTTTTTCAGCCCGGGAATGGAGCCGAAAAGATTTTTTACCGCTCCCGAATAGGTCATCTGTGCATGCGTTTTGAGCTTTGCCGCAGAGATAACTACATCGGCGTTTGCAATAGGGTTAATTATCTCAAAAGTATTAACCTTTTTCCCGCCGTTTGTGGGGACTTCAACGGAACCTGTGTCAAAATTAAGCTCTGCGCCTTCTCTTTCCGCAACTGCAGCAATCCCCGTCCCATTATATATGGAATGAAGATACTGTTTGGTATAAGGGCCGCCGGGGCTTTCGGCTATAATCGGATTGCCACCGCGCCTTTTGACCGCCCTTATTATAGCCGCAATAAGTTCCGGGTGTGTTGTAGCCGCATTCTCCGGCCGACTCCGCATGATAAGGTTTGGCTTGATTACCACCTTGTCCCCTGCCTTGATTAGCGGCTTCTCCTTCTCAAATTCCTGAAACTGGTTTTCAATAATCTTATCAAGTTTATCTATATCATAAGTTTCGCAGCGAACTGCAGAGACCCTATCCATGTTCCACCCCTTAATTATTTTTATTGAGTCCACTCATAAAGCATTCAAGCCGTTTGAGAGCTTCACATAAATGGTTGAGCGAATATGAATACGAAATGCGCACAAAACCTTCACCGCTGTCGCCGAACGCAGTGCCCGGCACTACGGCAAGGCGCTTTTCAAACAATAATTTTTCGCAGAACTGCTCTGACGAAAGCCCTGACCTTTTAATCGACGGGAAAACATAAAACGCGCCCTCGGGCTCAAAACAATCGAGACCGATTTTATTAAGCCCGTTGACAAGAAGCCGCCTGCGCATATCATATTCAGAAACCATGCGTTCTATGTCTTCATCGCCGTTTTTCATCGCTTCGATTGCGGCATACTGCGAGGTCGTGGGGGCACACATAATAGCGTACTGATGAACCTTATGCATCGCGGCAATCACTGGCGACGGGCCACAGGCATATCCCAGCCTCCAGCCGGTCATCGCGTAAGCCTTTGAAAATCCGCTGACTAATATTGTGCGTTCCTTCATGCCGTCTATTGAGGCAATAGAAACATGCTTTCCGTTATATGTAAGCTCGGCGTAGATTTCATCGGACAGTATCATTATATTGGTGCCCCGCAGCACCTCCGCGATTGCTTCCAAGTCGCTGCGGCGCATTACCGCACCGGTCGGGTTGTTTGGAAAAGGCAGGATAAGCAGTTTTGTCCTCGGTGTAATGGCTCTTTTGAGCTGCTGAGGTGTTAGGCGGAATTTATCCTCCGCTCTCGTCTGTATAATAACAGGAGTTCCTCCCGCCAGCGTAACCAGAGGTTCATAGCAGACGAAACACGGCTGGGGTATTATAACCTCGTCGCCCGGTTTTACAAGTGAGCGGATACAAATATCAATAGCTTCACTGCCGCCGACAGTAATGAGCACTTCGTTTTTTGCGTTGTAACTTATGTTAAAGCGCCGGTCAAGATACTCACTTATGGCCTCGCGGAGCTCAGACAAGCCGGCGTTTGACGTATACCATGTTTTTCCTTTCTCCAGCGAATAAATACCCGCTGAACGTATATGCCATGGGGTGGCAAAGTCAGGTTCACCGACCCCCAGTGAGATAACATCATCCATTTCAGACACTAAATCAAAAAATTTGCGTATCCCTGACGGCCTCATGTCTCTCACTGTACTTGATATAATTGACTGATAATCTAACACAGTGAGATCCTTCCTCTCTCATCAGGCTTTTCTGAGCCGAACACCACGCCTTTATCCTTGTATCTGCGGAGAATGAAATGCGTTGCAGTCGACAGCACATTGTCAAGCGGGGATAGCCTTTCCGCAACGAACATGGCAACCTCTTTGAAAGAGTTGCCGCGGACAGTGACAGCAAGGTCAAATCCTCCTGACATCAGATAAACACTTTCAACTTCCTCAAACTGCATTATGCGCTCGGCAACCTGCTCGAATCCGTAATCGCGCTGCGGTGATACCTTGACCTCAATGAACGCCGTGACAGTTTCCTTATCTGCTTTCTCCCAGTCAATCAGCGCTTTATAACCCTTGATAAGCCCTGATTTCTCATACTCCCGTATCTGCCTTCGGACTTCCTCGACGTCCCTGTTAAGCATTGCCGCAAGTTGTTCGTCGGAAAGCTTTGCGTTCTCCTCAATAAGCGACAGAAGTTTGTCCATAAATCACACCCCACTATTTATATAAAATCTACTATCGAATTTTTAACTTGTTAATTATTCAAATTATACTATAACTCAACGCCTAATTCAATTGCATTAATATTTGATTGCATAACTGCTAATATAAAATTTCGTCCTGTCGGCATACAAAAATATGTTATAATAATAAATATTACATACAACGGCACTGGTAAGGCGGTGAATTTATGTTCAGCGTAACTCCACAACTATTCTTTCTTATGGGGTTGTCGCCGGTTATCTGTATATTTTTAGCCATTTGGATAATTAAGTCCTCGTCTGGAATAAGCATCTTGCCTAAAGCTGAATTAATAAAGTTCGCCTTTATAGCTTATATAATGGTTATCTGTTCGCTGAGCTTTTTTCCAGTCGCCTACGATACAAGCCTCGACGCGCCGCAGTATACACCGCAAAACTTTAACCTTGTCCCGTTCCACACCATAGTTGGGGTCTGCAGCGTCTTTTTTGCCAAAGAATTCTCATTTTATTATAAAGTCAGCATATTCGGCTATAACATCGCTTCAAACCTGTTTCTTTTTATTCCGCTCGGTTTTTTGCTGCCGTCCGTCAATAAAAAATTCATTAAAAAATCTCTCACCGCCATTTTTTCTATCTTGTTTTCATGCATAATTGAAGCAATACAATATGCAGAAACTTCTTTTGGACTTGCCTCCGGTGTCGGAGCAGATATTGATGATGTTATCCTCAACCTCTTAGGCACCCTTCTTGGGCTGATTATGTGGATTAGTTTTTATTCTTCTAAGAAAAATTTACTGCAAAAGGGCTGAATTGTCTATATGAAAATTTGTTAAATTTTTATCTTTTAGCGGTTGAACAAAACTTTCTGCCGTACTATAATATAATTAAGTTTTGTCGCAAAATACAACTTTTATATGTCGAACTTGCATTTTTATTACCGGCATATACTTTGCGGCACATCGTGATAGCGTAGTATACCAAAAACTGTCCTGCTTTACCGAGGCGGGACACACACTGGAGGAGATTTTGTGAAAAGAGTTTACAACTTTTCTGCCGGCCCGTCGATGCTGCCTGAGCCAGTCCTTAAACGTGCTGCTGAGGAGATGCTTGATTACAAGGGTTCAGGACAATCAGTAATGGAAATGTCCCACAGATCCAAGATCTTTGAAAGCATCATTACAGAATGTGAAGAAAGATTACGCCGTGTAATGCACATTCCGTCAAACTATAAGGTATTATTCCTGCAGGGTGGCGCCTCAAGCCAGTTCGCCATGATTCCGCTGAACCTGATGAACGGCAGCGGACGCGCTGATTTCGTTATTACTGGCCAGTGGGCCAAAAAGGCTTTTGCTGAAGCTTCAAGATATGGAAAATGCACAGCAGTTGCATCATCCGCTGATAAAACTTTCACTTATATCCCGAAGCTCGACCCGTCTACATTTGACAAGGATGCGGACTATTTCTACATATGCCTGAACAACACTATTTACGGAACAAAGTGGACTGAACTGCCCGAAACAGGCGACGTTCCGCTGGTTGCCGATATTTCCTCCTGCATTCTTTCCGAACCCCTTGATGTCTCTAAGTTCGGTCTCCTTTTTGCGGGCGCTCAGAAGAACATCGGGCCTGCCGGCCTTACTGTTGTTATTATCCGTGAGGACCTCGTCGGTCACGCCCGTGATATAACTCCCACTATGTTCAATTACCAAACACACGTCGACCACAATTCCATGTATAACACTCCTCCATGCTATTCAATCTACATCTGCAAACTCGTTCTCGAATGGCTTGAAGAGATGGGCGGTGTAGAGAAGATGGCTGAGATCAACCGCGAAAAAGCAAAGATTCTTTATGATTTCCTCGACTCTTCTAAGTTGTTCCACGGAACAGTCGAGAAAGAGTACCGTTCGCTCATGAACGTTCCTTTCGTCACCGGAAACGACGAACTCGACAAGAAGTTTGTCAAAGAAGCTGAAGCTGCGGGCTTTGTGAACCTCAAAGGTCACCGTACCGTCGGCGGTATGCGCGCGAGCATTTATAACGCCATGCCGATTCAAGGCGTTAAGGACCTCGTTGCGTTCATGAAGGATTTTGAAGCTAAGAATGCCTAATTTTCTAAGCCGAAGCGGTGTGCAGCCGCTTCGGCTCATATTTACAAGATTTGCGGCATAATTTAGTTGCAGATTACTTTAACGGAGGTATCTACATATGTTCAATATTAAAACAATGAACAAAATCTCCCCTGCTGGTCTTTCTCAGTTTAAACCGGGAGTTTATTCGGTGTCCGATGAAACTGAAAAGCCGGATGCTATAATTGTTCGCTCCGCCTCGCTGCATGACGTCGAATTTCCTGATTCTTTGAAGGCTATTGCCAGGGCCGGCGCCGGCACTAACAATATTCCAATAGACAAGTGCAGCGAAAAAGGCATCGTCGTTTTCAACACGCCGGGCGCCAACGCAAATGCGGTTAAGGAGCTTGTTATAGGCGCATTTATATTGACCGCCCGCAACGTCATCGAAGCTTCCAACTGGGTACAGAGCCTTAAAGGCAGAGGCGATGAGGTCGCAAAGCTGGTTGAAAAAGGCAAATCACAGTTTGTCGGCCCTGAAATTGCAGGCAAGAAGCTCGGCGTAATCGGACTCGGCGCCATCGGCGTTATGGTTGCCAATGCCGCTCACAGCCTCGGCATGGAAGTCTACGGCTATGACCCGTATATTTCCCTCAAATCCGCATGGGGCATTTCCCGTTCAATCCATCATGCGGCGACGGTAAATGAGATTTATGAAAACTGCGATTTCATCACCATCCATGTACCGCTCAACAATGAGACAAGAGGCGCTATCAATGCACAGTCAATCGCCGCTATGAAGAACGGCGTCCGCATATTCAACTTTGCCCGCGGTGAACTCGTTGTCACTGAGGATATCAAGGCTGCTCTCGAGTCCGGCAAGGTCGCTTCTTATACAGTAGACTTCCCCTGCGACGAGCTGCTTGGTGTTAAAGGTGTTATCCCGATTCCTCACCTCGGCGCTTCTACCCCTGAGTCGGAGGACAACTGTGCATATATGGCGGCAAACGAGCTTATCGACTTCCTCGAGAACGGTACTATAACCAATTCCGTCAACTTCCCGAATGTCGATATGCCGCGTTCAGGCGATACCCGTATCACCGTTGTTCACAAGAATATCCCGAACATGGTCACTCAGATAACCGGCGTATTCTCGCAGTCAAATATCAATATCGAAAATATGGTCAACAAGTCAAAGAAAGAAAATGCTTACACAATTCTCGATATAACCGGCGAGAATGTCGACCAGCCTGTAGAAAAACTCAAAGCTATCAACGGCGTAATCCGCGTAAGGGTTATCCACTGAATTTTAATTCAGATTTGACATTAGCGGCGGGGCGCAGAATTCTGCGTCCCGCTTTTATTTTCTGCCAAAGGCTGGGCAAACCCCTGAAGGTTTTATCAATTATAATTTTAATACTTGCCCGATTTTCCAAAATGGAGTAAAATTAAATGTATGCCAAAATGTTTGTTTTATTGGCTTACTGTCTGAAATCTAATAAATAAAGGCAAGTTTATTATTATTATATGTAGATTCTCGGAGTGCGATTGAATGATATCTCTAAAAAGCATTAGTTCCTTGGCGTCTAACAAAAAAACATATGAACGCGGAATCGAATACTACAACGAACGCCGTGTTTCAAAACTTAACATCGAAACCAATCCCAAAAATGGAATTACAAAAATATATGCTGAGGTAAAAGGGGACAAATTTCAATACAGCGTTGAAGCAACTCTTGACGCAGACGGCAGTCTTATTGACCATTACTGCGACTGCCCTGCCTTTTACTCTTTTGACGGGTGCTGCAAACACACCATTGCGGTGCTGGTGCAATACTATTACATCAAAATGACAGAACAGAGTGCGCCGGTGCCTATAAAAAACGTGTCTGAAACCGACAGCGCCGCCCGTGAAATGATAAATTATTATACAAATCGTATAATCGCGGAGACAATATCCAATTCAACCGCCGAAAAAGTCCATCTCGTTCCAAAAATACGGTTTGACAGCTTCGGCAGGCTTGCCATTGAACTGAGTGCCGGATATGACCGCATGTATGTCATAAAAGACCTGTCAAAATTCTATCAGGATGTCCTGCAGGGCAACGTTGTCGAATACGGCGTAAAACTCAAATTTTTACACAATGAAAATGCCTTTGACACCGAGTCACAGAAGCTTTTGCGCTTTTTTATGGATAAATTCCGCGAAACAATGGCCTATTCGAGCCTGCAGCATACGCATAAAAGCGACAAACGGTGCCTATTCTTGTCGCCTGAAGCCTTCGACCGTTTTTTTGAGATTTACAAGAACAAAGAGGTTACCGTGAATTTCTTTGGCGAGAATGAAACCATACTCTTAAAAGACGGCGAACCCAAACTTGAACTGACAATCAAACAGGACAAAAACAATTTTAAGATTCAGATGGAACCGCCTGAACTGCTTATTTCAGGGCAAGAAAGGCAATATATACTGTCTGGAGATTGCCTTTACAGGTGCAGCAAGGAATGTACTAATGCCACAGGGCCAATACTGCAGGCCATGATAAAGGGCGACGGCGAGCTGAAAATTGCCGAAAGCGACATGGGCAGCTTTTGCACAAGCGTAGTTCCCGAAATAAGAAAGTTTATCAAAATTAATGAGGACGAAAACAATCTAAGCCGCTTCTTCCCCAAGCCGCTTGTCTCCAGGCTCTATCTCGATATTATTTCACCGGGCTTTATAACAGGGAACCTAAAGTTCTGCTATGGTGATATCGAAATCGACTTTATGAGCGATGAAAAGTCAAATTTCCAGCGTGACCTCAAAAACGAGCTTATCGCACAGTCGCTCATAAAGAAATTCTTTGAGGGCTATGACCCTGAACATAAATTTCTGTTTATACGCGACGATGACAGGATTTTTAAACTGCTTTCCGAGGGACTCGACGAGATGTCCCAAGTGATGGAGATATACACAACCGCAAAATTCAGAACTATTAATCTGCAGCGGACACCGCAGATAAGTATTGGCGTCCGGCTGCGCAGCAACCTTATAGATCTCGATTTCGACACTGGCGATTTCCCTCCCGAGGAGCTTGCCGCTCTGCTCAATTCCTATCGCCAGCGCAAAAAATATCACAAGCTGCGGGACGGTACATTCGTTGGGCTTGAAAACAACTCACTGTCCGCCCTGTCACAACTGGCACAGGGGCTTGGCCTTAAAGATGAAGACCTGGCAAGAGGCAGCGCTACAGTCGCCAAATACCGCGCGCTTTATATCGACGGCATTATCAAAGACAGCGCTCAGCTCAAAAGCAAACGCGACCCCGCCTTTAAATCCATGGTCAGGGACATCAACGACATAAGTGACAGCGAGATTGAACCGCCTGAAAGTTTACGCAATATCTTGAGAAACTATCAGAAAACCGGTTTCAGGTGGCTCAAAACGATGAGCCGGTACGGCTTCGGCGGCGTGCTTGCCGATGATATGGGCCTCGGAAAGACGCTGCAGACAATTGCATTCCTGCTGTCAGTCAAAGAGGAACAAACCGAACATACGGTATCGCTTATTGTATGTCCTGCGTCGCTTGTCCTGAACTGGGAAAACGAAATACGGCACTTTGCACCGCAGCTTTCAACAGTATCCATTATCGGCGACGCGCAGCAGCGGGCTGACCTCATTTCCCATATCCCCGAATACGACGCAGTCATCACTTCCTACGACCTGCTGAAACGCGATATCGAGCTTTATGAGGGCATTGAGTTTTACTGTCAGATAATAGACGAGGCGCAATACATCAAAAACGCGGCGACACAAAACGCCAAGGCGGTGAAATCCATACACAGCCGGCAGCGCTTTGCCCTGACCGGCACGCCGATTGAAAACAGCCTTGCTGAAATCTGGTCTATATTCGACTTCCTTATGCCGGGATATCTGCACAGTCACAGCAAATTCAATCAGGATTTTGAAACGCCTATTATGAAAAACGACGACCAAAACGCGCTCGCTAACCTCAAAAAAATGCTGTCGCCGTTTATATTGAGGCGCCTTAAATCAAATGTCCTGAAGGAATTGCCTCCGAAAACTGAAACTGTGCTTTACGCCGGACTTGAAGGTGAGCAGAAACGCCTTTATATCGCAAACCTTGCAAAAATACGCTCCCAAGTGTCCTCACAGATAAAATCCGGTGACTTCAACGCCGGCAGCAAGGTCATGATTCTTGCTATGCTGACAAGGCTCCGTCAGCTATGCTGTGACCCCTCTCTGTGTTATGATGACTACCATGCTGAAAGCGCAAAGCTTGAGCTTTGCCTGCAGCTGCTTGAATCATCCGTCCAGGCGGGGCATAAAGTATTGCTTTTCTCGCAGTTTACCTCTATGCTATCTATAATTGAGGAAAAGCTCAAACAGCTCAATATAAGCTACTATATACTCAAAGGCTCGACGCCGAAAGAGGAGCGTTCCGCCCTTACCCAGCGGTTCAACACCGACGACACGAATGTTTTCCTCATCTCACTCAAAGCCGGCGGCACTGGGCTTAATCTCACCGGTGCAGATATCGTTATCCATTACGACCCGTGGTGGAATATCAGCGCCCAAAACCAGGCCACCGACCGCGCTCACCGCATAGGCCAGCGAAACAGCGTTCAGGTTTACAAGCTGATTGCCAAAGATACAATAGAAGAAAAAATCCTCAAACTTCAGGAGGATAAATCAAAGCTCGCCGATTCTGTTATATCAGAGGGAGACGGCATAATCTCAAAAATGTCGCCCGAAGAGATACTCGCGCTGTTCGACGAGTAATTACAGAAATATAAGGCCGCATGGAAAATCCATGCGGCCCTATTTGTTGCACGGCGTTTTTTTATGTTTGTCATTCATTTGGCACTGTAAGGCCCCCGCAGATTTAACCGCGGGGTGTTGAGTCATGCCTGTTTTACGTCCGCCCGTTTTTCGGGGAGACATATAGTTCCCCGCTTGTAGTAAGGGCTGCGTAAAATATATTTTCAACTTTAAGGTTTTTGGGGGCAAGCTGCGAAATCAGCCATTGCTCATCCAGCCCCGCTTCAGCCAGATTTTCCGGTATCAGTTTGCCGTCCATTATCAGGTCAACGGGCAGCTTTGCCTCCTGCTCGGTTTTGTCAATATCGGACAATACAACGGGCCGTTCCGCCGATTTCGGTATCACCGACAGACGGCCGTCACTCTCAATAATAGCAAAGTTTACATCCCCGACATTAAAAAAGTTCTTTTCCCTAAGCATCTCCAAAAGCCTGCTCATGCTTATCCGCAGTTTTTTGAGATTGCCGTCGATAATCTCGCCGTTGCATATGACGACTACTGGTGTGCCGTCTATTGCTTTAAAAAAACGGAAGCTCTTAAAGTCAAGCCATTCGCTGAGCAATACCAGAAGCACAATGACCGCTGCGGAGATGATTCCAAGCAAAAGCGAGTTGGCAGCGCCGAGGGAAATCCTGGCCGCAATAGCGCCTAAAAGCACGCCGACGATAAAATCAAAATAGGTAAGCTGGGACAGAAATTTTCGGCTCATCAGCTTATACACAATCAGGAGAATTATATATGCGCAAATACTGCGTATGACAACTTCACAAATTTCTACCCACATTTACCTTTCGACCTCCGCCAACAGGTCGCTGTACTTGCCTTTGAAAAGCACTCTCAGCGGGTCTTTAGGCGGCCCCTCTATAAGTCTGCCGTCAATCCCGAACCTGCCGCCGTGGGCCGGACAATCCCAGGTCTTTTCAGCCGCATTGAAGTTTAAGGATGTCGTCATATGGGTGCAGGATATATCTACAATGGTCACATACCCGTCCTCGTCCAAATAGATACCGGCCCGCTCTCCCTCAAAATCAATGACTCTGCCCTCGCCGGGGTGCATGCCGGTAAGTTTGTCAAGCGCTTCGGTCTTTGATTTGATAAACTCGCCGAGCCAGCCGGCCGATTCTGAAAGGAAGGTACCGAGGGAGCTGCTGATATCGCGACGCGCCGGTGAGAAGGTATCCTCATAGATACTCCCGCCTTTTGCTATGATATCAGACGTTATCATGCCGGCGAGCGTTCCGTTTGTAATGCCCCATTTTTTATAGCCCGACGCAATAAAGATATTCGAGTTGGCGTGAAGCTTTCCTATATAGGGAAGCCCGTCCGGCGTGTCATAGTCCTGCGCTGACCACTTCGCGATGATTTCACATTCGCTTGACGTCAACTCTTTAGCGTACTTATAAAGGTTGTCAAAATGCGCGCTCATATCCCCGCTTGAACGGGCAGTCGGGTGCCCCTCACCTACTACTATCAAAATACGCTTGCCGTCCTCAGCATAGGTTCTTATCGAGCGGGAAGGGTCTCCGATGTTGATATAGCTGCCGTCCGGCCATTCGCCTTCCGGTTCAAGCGCCATGCCATACGACCTTTTTGGGTAAAGCCGTGTGAAGTAAAAGCCGAACGGCCCGTCATAAATTGGATACTGCGTAGCCATCAGAACGTGTTTTGCAGTGATTTTTACGCCGTTTTCGCATGTCACTGTAACGGTGTCCCCATCCTGTACTTTTACCGCCTTTGTGCCGCAGTAAATCTTCGCGCCGCGCCGGACGGCCGCTTCAGCTAATGCTGCTATATATTTGACGGGATGGAATACCGCCTGGTTATGAAAGCTCAATGCCGCAAGGCTGTCCTTCGGAAAATCCGGATGCGAGATATATTCAGCATCTATGCCCAGTTCCTTTGCCGCTTCAAATTCGTCCTTGAGTTTCTCGATTTCATCTTCTTTTTGCGCAAAAATACACGCGGTGTTCTCATTTAAATTGCAGTCAATCTGTTCTTTCTGTACCGTTTCCTTTATAAAGTTTAAAGCGTCCCTGTTCGCATTCGCATAGCTTTTTGCGGTTTCTGACCCCTGCTCTTTCATCAACCTGCTGTAAATTAGGGCGTGCTGTATCGTTATCTTCGCGGTGGTATTGCCTGTTGTCCCGCTGCAAAGTTCGTCCGCTTCTATTAAAACTGTATCTTTGCCCTCGCCGCTGAGCAGGTACGCGCAGGTAACGCCTGTAATGCCGCCGCCGATAATGAGTGTATCCGTTTCGATATCGCCATTCAGGCGCGGATAAGTCTTAATCCGAGCCGTTTTATGCCAAAATGATATCGTGTCATTTATCATAAATAATCCCCCAAAAGTTAATTTTCCCGCTTATCTTAGTATGCTCTCAAAAATTCAAATTAGTATTTATTCGGTTGAAGCGTCACCCTTTAGGTTCGTAATAACAATAAAATGTTGAAAGCTGTATGAATGTAAATTCTAAGGAAACATTATGTATTATCGAAAACAAAAAAGCTGTTCATCTTATTTCAGGCGAACAGCTTTTTTTCGTTGCTATTTTGCTATATGTATGCTAAAATAATGAAAATATTTTGTGGTACGACTGGAGGAATCGGGATGCCTTATATCAACACAAAAGTGAACGTCAAAATTTCAAGAGAAAAGGAAGAAGTTTTAAAGTCAAGATTCGGAAAGGCAATTTCAATTTTCCCCGGCAAAAGCGAAAACTACTTAATGCTGTCATTTGAAGATGAATGCAACCTTTATTTCGGCGGAAAAAATAACATAGGCATAGCCTATATTGAAGTCAGTCTCTTCGGCAAGGCCGACAGCGCATCATACGACAAGATGACCGCCGAACTTACGAAAATTATAAACGAAGAACTGGGCATAAGCCCATCTGCCATATATATTAAATATGAAGAAACGGAACATTGGGGCTGGAACGGGCGAAACTTTTAAATAAATATTAAATTAAAGGGCCTTTACAAAATAACTATTTTGTTAAAGGCCCTTTTCCTTTGCTTCCCGATTCAATTTTTTTATCATAAATTACGAACTTGTTTTTTCCTTCTCTTTTTGCGCAATACATAGCTTGATCAGCCACTTTAATGAAATCGTTGCTATTCTTAATACTATCATCGTAAGGTGCTATACCAATACTTACCGTTACATGAATCATTGTTCCGTCAATTAAAATAGGCTTTGCAATTTCTGAAACAAGTTTATTACCGATTGTTTCGAGTGATTCTATTGAATCAATGTTAGAAATGAAAATAATGAATTCATCACCGCCAAGACGGGCAACAACGTCATCTTTTCGTACCTTGCTTTTTAATATGCCTGCCACCCTGACAAGCAGATTATCACCCATTAAATGTCCATATGTATCATTTACGGACTTAAACCCGTCAAGGTCCAAAAACAACAGCGCACTGCTTTGCAGGGTTTTCGGATCTTTAAATGTATTGTCCAGCAACTGCATTATTGCGTGACGGTTCGCCAACTTTGTCAAAGGATCCCTGCGCGCCAACTGCCGGTTTATTTGCTCAGATTCTTTTATCTCGAGATAACCTTTTTTAAGCTCATTTATTAGGGAGGTCATCTTGTATTCATTGCTGACCTGTGCTGTAATATCATCAATTTGTATAATGGCATATGTTTCGTCGCCTATCATTGCCGGTTTAATATTCATATTTTGCCTTATATTTTCAATATTGCCCTCTTTGGGATAAACAAATGCTTTATGCAACTTGCTCGAGCAAAACCGGCTTTGATTATATAATAATGCAGATTCGATAATATCCTGATACAGTTTCTTTTTGAATGTTTCGCAGATCTCAGAAAGTTTGCGGCCCAGCGCCTCACTTTGGTGAATTTGCGAGATTCTTTCCATATATTCATTCCAGAACGTTATTGTTTGGCTGCTGTCGATAATTATTACCCCAATATCTATACTGTTCAAGGCAAATTTATACAATTCAATCATTTATACCAACCAGCATCTCATCTATTTTATTTATTAGCATTTTTTCGGAATTGACTGAAAGAGCGATAAAAATGACCCCACGGACCTGGCTTTTTGGCAGATAAAATGAATTAAACATGGACAAAAAGTGCATTTCTTCCGGCAAAATTCCACTATCCATTGCATCAATTGTAGTCATTTCAATTTGCGGAAGTGAATATTCAAGCCTGACACCAAGCAGGTTGCCAAAGCCGCCAATTACTGCGTTAAAAATTATATTGCTTATTTCCCTTATTACATCAAGGTCCTGGGCTGTTAGTCTGTTGTAGTAGTCACCGTTATCAGGTTCTTCAGCAAGACATGCGTTGACAAGATATTTTGCTTTATCCGCTGGAAATACTATGTATGCGTTGCCTGAAAAATCGTTGCCAAACCTCATTGAGCATAAAACTGATGTATTGAAATCAGGGTCTTCTCTGTTCAGCAGTCTTAAATCAAATTCATTGCCTTTTTTTAAATCAAGTGAAGGGAGTGAAAGAATTACCTTTTGGTCGACCATCTCTGATAAAAGACTCGCTGCCACGCCGAGATTTGTATTTAATATCTCGATTAAAAGATCCTTTTGTAAATCCGACAGCATCAAATCACTCCTCAACAAGGCCCGAAATAAACTTTATACTGTCCTTATTAATCGGCTTGTTTAAAAAAGCAGTGACTTTCAGCTGAGCGATTTCTTCTTTGACTGTTTTCTGGATATCAGCCGTCAATACGACAATCTTCGTTTTTTTATCGGTTGACCTGATTTTTTCGATAAATTCCTGTCCGCCCATACCCGGCATAAGTAAGTCTGTAATTATGAGATTTGGGTGTTTTTCTTGGTAAATCTCATAGCCTTCCTCACCGGAAGCAGCAAAGTCAAGTTCTATATTCGGATTGATCTCGAGCAGGTATTTCTTTATAAACTGCCTGACAAAAATTGAGTCATCGACGACCAGAATCGTCATAATACCACTCCCGATTTTCTTATTTGGCCCCGCGAATCTTTTTATATTATTGCGTAAAACCAAATATTTTTAAAACTACCTATTATTATAATAGTAAATTAATTAAATAATGTCAATTGTTTTTATTTATATGCACTTATTATTTAATTTTGTGTAAAATTAAGGAAATTTTCATACAAAAAGTCAGTTACATTAAGGGCAACTGACTTTCCAAAAAACTTTTTGCTTAATTAATTTTTTGTTTTGGCCACAGGTCTTCTATTTCGCTCTTCTTCTCTCTCAACATCAAATCCTTAATAGCCTTTGACGGGTTCTTGCCTTCATAAAGGACCTGATAACATTCATTCACTATCGGCATTTCAACGCCTGCTCTCTTTGACAGCACATAAGCGGCATGGGTCGTTTTATAGCCTTCGACAGTCATGCCTACTTTTTTGATTGCCTCTTCGGCAGACAGCCCTTCGCCGATATAAATGCCCGCACGCCTGTTGCGGCTGTGCATGCTTGTGCATGTTACAATAAGGTCTCCGACTCCGGCAAGCCCGGCAAAAGTCTGAGCCGAACCGCCCATCGCGACGCCAAGCCTCGCCATTTCCGTTATGCCTCTTGTCATCAGCGCGGCCTTTGTGTTGTCGCCGAGCTTTAATCCGTCGCATACGCCCGCCGCAAGCGCCATAACATTCTTAAGTGACCCGCCAATCTCCACGCCAATTACATCTGGGTTGACGTATATTCTGAAGTTTTGGTTCATAAGCGTTTCCTGTACCTTTGCCGCGGCGTCCTCGTATTTTGAAGCGGCGACTATGGCTGTCGGCACATTGCGGGAAACTTCCTCCGCGTGGGAAGGGCCCGAGAGTACAACCGTCTTGACCTGCGGCAACTCTTCTTCAATTACCTGCGTCATCCTTTTAAGCGAATTTTCTTCAAGGCCTTTTGCGACGTTAACCACAATCTGGCCAGGTTTTAAAAGAGGGGCAAGCTTTTTAGCAGTTGATCTTACTGCAAAGGACGGGACTGCCAGTATTGTCAAATCCATATCACAGGCGCAGCTTATGTCGTTTGTTAAGCATATTTTTTCCGATACCTTTATGCCGGGAAGGAGCTTTTTGTTCTCGCCGTCGCTGCGGATTGCCTCTATTTCTTCTTCAAATGGCGACCAGAGTGTTACTTCATGGCCGTATTTTTCGCTCATAACTGCAAGCGCAGTACCCCATCCCCCAGAACCCAAAATTGCAATTTTGGACATTATCCGAATTCCTCCAATTTAAAAGGATGAAAATTTGCCTTTTATAAAACAAAAATCTAAAAACAGCCCATACTTTTCAAGATTTGCTATGTATTTTCGACTCCGTTCCGTTTAAAAGCCTTGAAATATTCTCATGATGCTTTACTATTATTATCAATGTGATGCAACTGACAAGGAGAGTATTTATAACAGGATATCTCTGGTGGTCGGCAATTTGAAACGCAATCGTTGTAAACGGCAGCGAAGCGGCAGCACAAACTGAACCGAGGGAAACATAGCGCGTTATCAGCACTAAAACAGCAAAAATCACGAAGGCAATGAGGAAGACGCGCCAATCAAGCAAAAGCACAATTGCCGTAGCCGTCGTTACCCCCTTGCCGCCTTTGAAACCAAAGTAGACTGGGAAGATATGGCCAAGCATACATGATATACCCGATGTATATTTTAAACATTCTCTATACTCTCCGGTGAGATTAAAAGCATTTGCAACAGCCATCGTTATAAATATAGCGACAACGCACTTAAGAAAATCACCGGCAAAAGTAAGCAGGGCCGGCAGCTTTCCGGCTGTGCGAAGAACATTTGTCGCCCCGGCATTTCCACTTCCATGAGCCCTCACGTCAGTCCCAGCAAACTGCTTTGTTATGATTATTGAAAAACTGATGCTTCCCAAAAGATAGGCGGCAACAGCGCTGATGACATAGGCGAGTATTGTTGTCGGCTGCACATTAACCCCTCCGAAATACTTCTATGCTTTTAAACTGCCTTTACAGTCACTTGAATCTACTTCACGCGGCAGGCCAATTGATTATTGAGCCTTTTCGCTGCGCTCTCTGATAATAAACCGAATCGGCGTACCTTCAAGCCCAAATGTAGAACGAATCTGGTTCTCTATATACCGCTGATATGAAAAGTGGAACAGTTCCTTGCGGTTTACGAAGATAACAAAAGTGGGCGGATTGGTGGACGGCTGGGTAATATACATTATTTTGAGCCTTCTGCCCTTATCCGACGGCGGCTGAACCCTTTCAACAGCTTCAGCGAGCACTTCATTGAGCTTGCCCGTTGAAATTCGCATTGAGTTCTGGTCGTATACATATTTTATCAGATGAAACAAGCGGTCGACTCGCTGTCCGGATTTTGCAGAAATAAACACAATCGGGGCATAGGACATAAAACTTAAATCGTTCATCAGTTTCGTCCTGAATTCGTCCATTGTCTTATCGTTTTTTTCTATCAGATCCCACTTGTTAACTGCAATAATACAGCCCTTGCCCTCTTCATGCGCAAAACCCGCTATTTTTGAGTCCTGCTCGGTAAATCCTTCTGTTGCGTCTATCATTATGACGCAGACGTTCGCCCGCTCTACGGCGGCATATGACCTCAACACGCTGTAATGCTCAATATTATCCTCAACGCGGCTTTTGCGGCGTATGCCTGCTGTGTCGATAAATACAAACCTGCCGTGCTCATTTTCTATCACTGTATCGACTGCGTCACGGGTCGTACCGGGTATGTCAGACACAAGAACGCGCTGCTCGCCGGCTATCCGGTTGACCAGGGATGATTTGCCGACGTTTGGTTTACCGATTATTGCAACCTTTATCGTTCCGGTGTCGATTTCCTCTTCAGGTTCATCGCCGAAAAGCTCGATTACCTTGTCGAGCAGGTCACCGGTTCCCAATCCGTGCAGAGAAGATACCGGATAGGGGTCGCCGAGGCCGAGATTATAAAACTCATAGATTTCGTCTGGGACTCTTCCCGTCTTGTCAACCTTGTTCACGCACAAAACCACAGGCTTGCCGCTCCGTCTGAGCATAGACGCAATATCCATGTCATCGGCGGTTACGCCTGTTCTTATATCAGTAACAAAGATAATTACGTCGGCGGTCTCAATCGCTGCCTGAGCCTGTGCTCTCATCTGGGACAAAATGACATCATCCGATTTTACTTCTATACCGCCGGTATCGGCAAGGAGAAACACATGCCCGAGCCATTCGCAGTCGGCATAAATACGGTCCCTCGTAACACCGGGAGTATCCTCGACTATTGAAACGCGCCGTCCTACAAGTTTATTAAACAAAGTCGATTTACCGACATTTGGTCTTCCCACAATTGCGGCAATTTTCTTTGACATTGTCTTCCTCCGATTTTATAATGAAACGAAATTTAGACTGCTCCCGTCATCGCGTCGAGCAGTTCATAACCGTCGTTTTTCACCGTAATGACCTTTATATTAAGTTCCTTTTCGACGTCGGCAACTGTGACGTCGTCAAGAAATACGTCGCAGTCGCTTTTCAGCATGACCGACGGAATCAACAGGGTATCCCCCAGTTCTTTGCCTTTCAACTGGTTTATTAGATCCCGCCCTGTAACAAGTCCTGCAACAGTAATATATTGTCCGAAAAATTCATTGTTTATAGGATATACCTTTACGCTGAGGCCTGCAACACTGTTTTGCGCTTTGCCTGCACATTTTTCAATAAAGGGTGCCGCCAATTCTCCCGTCGCTATTGAAACGGTCCGCGGCGTGTCCAGTTTTACAATTTCATTATACCGCAGCGCCGAGGAAAATTCACTGTCAAGTTGGGCAATAAGCCCTACTCCATTGTCAAGCTGGTTCATGTCCTCATAAAATGCGGCATCGTGTATTGGAAGTCCGGCTTTGAGGTAGAATTCATCGGCGGCGAAGGCCAGCCTCGTTCCATGCTCTTTTAAGAATTGTTCGCCGAAACGCTCTATTGTGTTTACGACCTGAAGCGCTTCCTCTTTGCTGTAAGGCCTAAGATTATAAAGCCCTTGTCTATACTTTGTTATCCCCACCGGAACGGCCGCGATGTTTTCGACTGCCGGGAAATATCTGCTCAAATCATTCAGTGAGCGCACAAGCTCCTCGCCGTCGTTAATCCCGGGGCACAAAACAAGCTGGCAGTTTATCTTGATGCCGGCCTCGGCAAGACGCGGGATAATCTCAAGAACCTTGCCTGCGTTCTTATTGCGCATCATTTTAACGCGGAGCTCGGGATTAGTCGTGTGCACTGAAATATTGATCGGGCTTATCTTCATCTCAATAATGCGGGAAACATCGCGCTCGGTGAGATTGGTCAGCGTAATATAATTACCCATGAGGAACGAAAGCCGCGCGTCGTCGTCTTTGAAATAAAGCGTTTCCCTCATACCCTTTGGAAGCTGGTCAATAAAGCAGAAAATGCAATGGTTGCGGCAACTGCGCTTTTCATCCATCAGGTATGTTCCAAATTCAAGCCCGATATCTGCATACTGTTCCTTTTTAAAATGTACGTGACGCACTTTGCCTTCCGAGAGGATTTCGGCGTCAATCTTCTCTTCCGTTATATAAAAGCGATAGTCAAGTATGTCATTAATCTCATGCCCATTGATTTTCAGCAGCGTGTCGCCCTTATTTATCTTCTTTTTGTAGGCGAGGCTGTCCTCTTGGACGCCGGTTATTACTGCGCTCATTTTCCCTCCGAAAACCTGCAGTCTATTTATATTAATAATCTTACTTATTATGCGCCTTTAAGTCAAATCGAACCACTTTGCATGTTAAAAATTATATTTTTTTGATATGCAGCGCTATGCTGAAAAACCCGCTGAATGCAAAAAAATAAGGAAGGATTTCTCCTTCCCCATCTTTTCTTATCAGGCTTCTTTTTTGATAACTTCCTTGCCGTTATAGTAACCGCAACTGCCGCAAACCCTGTGGGGCACTTTAAGTTCGCCGCACTGCGGGCACTTGACGAGCGTCGGTGCATCAAGTTTCCATACATTGGAACGCCTTTTATCGCGTCTCGCTCTCGAGACTTTTCTCTTAGGAACCGCCATTTATAGTACCTCCCTTTAAGATAAGCCGCTGAAGCAGCCTATCGCTGATTTTCATTTACTTCAAATTCAATAACTTTGAAAAAGGTGAGTTAATCTCTCTCTTGCAGCCGCATGGGCCCTCATTGAGGTTTTTGCCGCATATCGGACAAAGTCCCTTGCAGTCTTCACTGCACAGGTGTTTCATAGGAAGATTAAGAATTACATTTGACGATACAAGCTCATCGAGATCAAGAGTATCGCCTTCAACCTGAATGATGTCGCCGCTCTCACCCTCGCCGGATGCCTGCTTGGAAAGCACATTGTCAAAAGTAAAGCCGTAATGCTCTTTTAAAGGTGCGCAGCATCTGTCACATTCGGTAAAATAATCGAACTGAGTTTCAACATGAAGCTCAACGATGCCCGCACGGTTACGAAGCCGAGCCTTAACCTTCACCGGCTCTTTAAGCGGATGGCCGCCTGCCGGGTCTTGATAGCTGCTCATATCGTAATCATAATCGATATTACGGCTGTAACCTTCGCAGTCGAAAACTCCTTTTAAGTCAAGGATCATAGGATCCCCCCTTCCGACCGCTTTGACACATAAACTTTATCCGTTCAGCGGACATAAAAAAAGCCCAATATGTGCCTTTCAAAAAAGCTACGCAGAATATTATAAGTTATGGATAATCTTTTGTCAATACCTTTTTATATTGCAGTAAATTATTGCGGGAAATTTTGGCTCATAATTTTCGCGGGTTTAAATTAGATGGAAAAAGTTTTTTCCAATTTATAAGGTTGTCCGATTTCAGCTGTGGCACAGAAGCGATTATTTTCGCCATAAAGGTGATTAAATAATCAGGCGCAGCGGGGATAGCTATTAATTTACGCAAAAACAAGGGCGCCGCAGTCAATGCAGCGCCCTTGAACTTTATAAATATTTAAGCGACATATTGCTTCATGCTCTCCGGAAGTTCGGACGCATCGGCTGAAACTGTAATCACAACATTCACGTCATCTTTGAAAAGCGCATTGATTTTTTCAATGAGCTTTGCAATTTCGTCTAAGTTTTCACCTGCTATTTTTAATATAGAATCAATGTAAATCTCTTTAACGTCAAAGTCAGAAGCAGCGATGCCGGCGAGAAAACCATAAAAAGCGTCGCAGCCGGTTATATGATAGCTGTCGGTATCGAGGAGCCTTGCACCATGATTGATGTCATAAGTCAGTTTTGGGCCTTTTTCAATACAGACTACCTTGCCGTTTGAGACTTCCACTGCATTGTTTACCATGGAGATGAGCTGTTTTGTCTTTCCTGAACCTTTTTTTCCTGCAATCAGTTTTAACATAATGTACCTCCTGCAATTTATATTAGATGCGGAAAGTAATGAAAAACCGCACCGGCTTGGTAACTTATTTAGTGATTCTCGCCTCAAGAGCCGCCTTCTGAGCCTCATAACCCGGTTTTCCAAGCAGGGCAAACATATTCTTCTTATAGCTCTCGACGCCGGGCTGGTCAAACGGGTTGACCCCAAGCAGGTATCCTGATATCGCGCATGCCTTTTCAAAGAAATAGACCATGTAGCCGAATTCAGCCTCATTTATCTCCGGTATTTCAAGGACGATGTTAGGCACTCCGCCGTCAGTATGAGCGAGGACTGTGCCTTCAAATGCACGGTCGTTTACATACTGCATTGATTTGCCTGCAAGGAAATTAAGGCCGTCGATGTTGCCTTCAACTTCTTTTATAACGTATTCCGACTTCGGTTTTGCAAAGTGGACAACGGTTTCAAACATTGTCCTGCTGCCTTCCTGCACGAACTGCCCCAATGAGTGGAGGTCGGTTGAAAATGTAGCGGATGCCGGGAATATTCCCTTATTATCCTTTCCTTCGCTCTCGCCGAAAAGCTGTTTCCACCATTCGCCCATCATTGTGAACGCTGGCTCATAGCTTACGAGCATTTCGAGGCTCTTGCCGCGGCGGGCAAGGATGTTGCGGACAGCCGCATATTTATAGCAGTCGTTTTTCTCAAGGTCACAGACTGAAAGCTCTTTCTGTGCGGTATATGCGCCTTCCATAACCTTCTCGATATCGCATCCGGCAACAGCCATAGGCAAAAGGCCTACTGCGGTAAGGACAGAATATCTGCCGCCGACGTCGTCTGGGATTACAAAGGTCTCATAGCCCTCTTTGTCGGCGAGGCCTTTAAGAGTGCCGCGAGCCTTGTCAGTGGTGGCATAGATACGGCTCTTTGCGCCCTCTTTGCCGTATTTCTTCTCAAGCAGCTCGCGGAATACCCTGAAAGCAATCGCGGGTTCAGTGGTTGTACCGGATTTTGAGATGATATTGACGGAAATGTCGCGCCCTTCACATATCTCAAGTATATCGTTGAGATATCCAGAGTTTATATTGTTGCCGACAAAATAGATGTCCGGCGTATCTTTCTTTTTATTGTTGTAGAACGGCGATTTCAAAAGCTCGATCGCAGCCCTCGCACCGAGATATGAACCGCCGATACCTATAACAACGAAAACGTCCGAATCTTTCTTTATCTTTTCAGCCGCGGCTTTAATCCGCGCGAATTCATCACGGTCATAGTTTTCCGGCAGCTTAAGCCAACCCAAAAAGTCATTGCCAAGGCCAGTGCCGTTGTGCAGCATTTCATGAGCTGCTTTGACCTGCGCTTCGATTGCGCTGTATTCATGCGGTTTTATAAAACCGGTGAGATAATTTCCGTTAAATTTGACTGCCATTATAAATTTGTCCTCCCTTTTTCTACCCATTACATTAGAAACAGCTTTTTCTTCTATTTTATTTTGTATTACTTTATTACATTTTACTTTATAAGTACAAATATTGCAAGTATACTTAAATTTTATATTCTGACATAATCATATTTTTCCAAATGATTTCCATGCCTGTCAGCGCGCCATAAAACCGATGAGCCTTAGGAAGGCTTTTCCGAAACTCATCTTCGGTACTGCTTTATCTGCTTTTATTGACGCCGTTCCTATGTTTTTGCCATCCGACCATATCGTTATCTGGCCCAGTACCTGCCCCTTTTCAACTGGGGCAGCGACGTCAGAAACTATGTTTATCTTATGTGTTACACTCTTTTCCTTGCCCTTTTCGACCAATACATTCGGCAGATCCGTGACTGTAGCACTTACAGTATATTCTTCGCCGTTCAATACCTTTATGTTGAACTTTTTCTGCGGTATCTGAGCTTTTACAATCGACCAGCCGCCAAACCCGTAATCAAGAAGATTTGCCGCACTCTTGAATCTGTCTTTTGAATTGTCCGCTCCCATTATTACGGCTATAAGTTGCATGTCGTCGCGGCATGCCGTTGCTGAAATGCAATACCCGGCCTTGCTTGTTGACCCAGTTTTTAACCCGTTGATACCGTTATATGTCCTTATAAGGGAGTTTGTGTTGACAAGCTGAGTTTTCCCTCCCCGCAGACTGTCCATCCAAACCGTACAGAACTTGAATACGTCCTTATGCTTTAGAAGTTCACGAGACATCAGCATAACGTCATAGGCAGAAGTCAGGTGTCCGTCCGCGTCAAGCCCGTTTGCGTTTACGAAATGGGTATCGTTCATGCCGAGCTGCTTTGCCCGTTGATTCATCAGGTTCACAAAGCCCTGCTCGCTGCCGCCGATCTTCTCAGCAAAAACAACAGCCGCGTCGTTGGCGGAGCTAATCGCCATCGCCTTGAAAAGGTCAGTTACTGTCATCTGCTCGTTCGGCTCAAGCCAGATGTCTGAACCGCCCATGGAAGCCGCGTGCTCACTGCATGTCAGTTTCTCGTCCCATTTGAGCTTGCCCTCCTCGATTGCCTCAAGGGTCAGAAGCTCGGTCATTATCTTCGTAATGCTCGCAGGCGGCAACTTTTCATGCGAGTTTTTTTCATATAGGATTTTCCCCGTCGACTGTTCAACAAGGATTGCCGACTTTGCCGCAATCGCCGGCCCGTTTTCCGGAGTCTTGCTGTCGTCCGACTTTACATTATCCTGCACCGTCTGTTTTGAATCCTGAGAGTCTTGCATCACAACGCCGCTTAAGTCGGAATCTGATTGTTTAATACCGCTGGCAGCAGTGCCTGATGTCCCTGTGGTGCTCCCTGGGGTTGCCGCCGACACTGTCTGTTTATCCCGCCCCGGCAGCGTCAGCAGGGCAACAAAACAAAAAACGAGAACAAGCGCCACTGCCGCTCTTCTTTTCGACAACTTTATACACCTCCGTCTTTCGCACTATACATTGTAATGTATATGCAAAAGGCGGACACAAATGACGGGCAAGCTTACAAAGTTAAAAAATAACGGCATGCGGTTTGCATGCCGTTATGTATTACTCAACTATGAAAGGTTTGATTTCCTCAATAAACTTAGAGTTTGCATCGCACTGCGCATCGAGTCTAATTGGCTTTGACAAATCAAGGCTGAAAATACCCATTATCGATTTCGCATCAATAACATATCTTCCAGATGTCAAGTCAACCTCAAACTCATACTTGGAAACTATGTTTACGAAATTCTTAACATCATTGATTGTATTAAGCATGATTTTGTACGATACCATAAGCCCTGCCTCCCAGAATTTTTATATTTATGATAACTTTCCCTGACATAAATATAACAGCAGTTGGGTTGAGAGTCAATAGTCATTTGTAATTATGGGTGAATTTTATTATAATATACAAAAGACGGCTTTGTTTTTAAGTAATAAATCCTACGGCTGATGCTGCCAACAGATATTTTATGATAAAATCAGACACCTTAAAGCCGCTCTTTTTTATTCTCAAAAGCCGTAATGTTTGAAATGCTTTTCTTTAAACATACCGCACTGCAATCGGAGGATCAATGAAAGCTGCTTTTTACACGCTTGGCTGCAAAGTCAACCAATATGAAACGCAAATTATGGAACAGCGGCTCAAAGAAGCCGGTTATGAAATAGTACCGCCGGACAGCTTCGCGGACGTATATATCGTAAACTCATGCACCGTCACTGCCGAAAGCGACAGAAAAACACGTCAGATTCTTCGCAGGCTGAAATCCCACAATCCTGACGCCATCACCGTTTTATCTGGGTGTTTTCCTCAGTCGGCCGTCGAGCGCGCCTCTAAGATGGAAGAAGCCGATATTATCGCCGGCACAAAGGAGCGCGCCGAAATTGTAAACCTCATTGACGAGAGAATCAAAACAGGAAAACGGATTGTCAGCGTCTCCTCATATAACCGGCATGAAGCCTTTGAGCCTATGCGCGCGGAAAGCTTCTATGGGCGAACCCGCGCTTTCGTTAAAATTGAGGATGGGTGCGAAAGCTACTGCTCATACTGCATCATTCCTAAGGCCCGCGGGCCAGTCCGCTCTAAGCCTCCGGAAGATATCAAAACTGAGCTTCAGGGGCTTTCCGAAAAGGGTTATAAAGAAGCTGTTCTTGTAGGCATAGACCTTTCGAGTTATGGCAAGGACTGCGGCCTTTCCCTTGTGGACGCACTGAAAGCCGCCTGCAGCACTGATATCAAGCGCGTAAGGCTCGGCTCGCTTGAACCAAACGTCATTACAGAGGAATTTGTCGAAACCGTTATCGCGCTCAAAAAAGTCTGCCCCCACTTTCACCTTTCGCTCCAAAGCGGGTGCGCCGCCACATTAAAGCGGATGAACCGCCGGTATACCCCGGAGCGCTACAAGGAAGCTGTGGAGCTGCTAAGGGAGCGTATTCCGTCCTGTGCAATAACTACAGATATAATAGTCGGTTTCCCGGGAGAGACCGAGGAGGAGTTCAACGAGTCCCTCCGCTTTGCCCGAGAAATCGGCTTTTCACAGGCCCACGTTTTCCCCTACTCTAAGCGGGAAGGGACAAGGGCCGCAAAAATGCCGGGGCAGATTTCAAAGGCTGAAAAAGCCCGCCGCGGCCATATAATGGCTGAAGAGTGCCGCAAATCAAGGGCAAAGTTCCTTGAAAGCCATGTCGGGAAAACCTATCCGGTATTGTTTGAAGCCGGCGAAAACGGCGGATTCGAAGGGTTTACCCCCGATTATGTACCTGTTAAGGTAAATACTAAAAAGGACCTCCACGGCAAGATTGTTGATACCAAGATTACAGGCTGGAACGCTGACGGCTGTTTCGGGACTGTTGAATAAACTTATGCTTTTTATTGACTATATCCGCATATTCTTCTACCTTTATATTTATTTTTTAGAAATTTATAAACACTTAAATTTTATGTTGACGTTTGAATTTATAAGCGGTATTCTGAATGCGTAGTTTCGTTTTACCCTGTTTTGATTAAATACCCCTATAGTTCATAAGGAGTGTAAAAAGAGATGCCAGTCTATCGTATTTTTGTCGAAAAACGACCCGGTTTCGCTGTAGAAGCCGAAGGAGTCCTGTCGGATCTTAAGACGGCACTGCGTCCAGAAGGGCTTACCGGCCTTCGTATACTTAACAGATACGATGTTGAGGGGATAACCGAAGAGCAGTTTGAGCAGGCCCGCAACACCGTTTTCTCTGAGCCCCAGGTCGATATAGTCTATGACGAGATGCCAAAATGCGACGGCCGGATTATTGCGGTAGAATATCTTCCCGGTCAGTTTGACCAGCGTGCAGATTCATGCGCACAGTGCATACAGCTTTTGACGCAAGGAGAGCGTCCAAAAGTACGCACTGCGCGCTTATTTTACCTCAGCGGAGATATAAGCGACGAAACATTCGAGAAAATCAAGGCATACCTGATTAACCCCGTTGAATGCCGCGAAGCATCGCTCGAGAAGCCCTTGAGCCTTAGAGACGCTTATACTCGGCCCGGCAAGGTCAAGATACTTAAGAATTTCACAAAACTTACCCATGACCAGCTTGGCGAGATTATTAAAGAATTCGGGCTTGCCATGGATACGGATGATTTGGAATTCTGCCGTGACTATTTCCGGGACGTAGAGCACCGTGACCCGACAATGACGGAAATCCGCATGATTGATACATACTGGTCAGACCACTGCAGGCATACCACATTCCTTACCAATATCGACAAAGTAGAAATTGAGGACGACTTCATCAGGGACGCATATGAGCGCTATCTCAAATACCGTTCCGAGGTCTATGGCGAGCGCAAAAAGCCCATTACGCTGATGGACCTTGCCGTAATCGGCGCGAAAAAGCTCAAGAAAGACGGGCTTCTTGACGCTCTGGATGAGTCGGACGAGATAAACGCCTGCTCAGTCAAGATAAAGGTCGACGTCGACGGACACGAAGAAGACTGGCTCTTAATGTTTAAAAATGAAACACATAATCACCCGACCGAAATTGAACCCTTCGGCGGCGCGGCCACCTGTCTCGGCGGCGCAATCCGCGACCCGCTTTCCGGACGCGCCTATGTCTATCAGGCAATGCGCGTAACAGGCGCAGCAGACCCGAGAGTTCCCATTGAAAAAACACTTAAGTGCAAACTTCCGCAAAGAAAAATAACTGTTGGTGCCGCTCAAGGCTACAGCTCTTACGGCAACCAAATAGGGCTCGCTACCGGACAAGTCAGCGAGATATATCACCCGGGCTATGTGGCAAAACGCCTTGAAACCGGTGCAGTAGTCGGCGCGGTTCCCGCAAAGAACGTCGTCCGCAGTAAGCCTGAGCCGGGCGATGCGGTGATTTTGCTCGGCGGGCGCACAGGACGCGACGGCTGCGGCGGCGCGACTGGCTCCTCAAAATCACATACGCTCCAGTCGCTTGAAACCTGCGGCGCGGAGGTTCAAAAAGGTAACCCGCCGGAAGAGCGAAAGATACAGCGTCTGTTCCGCAACCCCAAAGTCACAAGAATGATTAAGAAGTGCAATGATTTCGGCGCAGGCGGTGTTTCCGTCGCCATCGGCGAACTTGCCGACGGCCTTAAAATAGACCTTTCCGCCGTTCCCCGCAAATATGAAGGGCTTGACGGAACTGAGCTTGCCATTTCCGAATCACAGGAGCGCATGGCGGTTGTTGTCGCACCAGAGGACGTTGACGAATTCATCAACGAGGCGGCAAAGGAAAACCTCGAAGCAACGGTTGTCGCCATTGTCACCGATGAACCGAGGCTGCGCATGTACTGGAACGGCGCAGAAATCGTCAGCCTTTCAAGAAAATTCTTGAATTCTAACGGCGCTAAGAAGCATGCCACTGCCAGAATTACAGCGTGCGATACTGAAACACTATACCTTTCGGAGCCCTTTAACGACCTCGGCAAAAAGTGGCTCGACACCATCTCAAATCTCAATGTCTGCTCTCAGAAGGGGCTTTCGGACAGGTTCGACTCAACAATAGGTGCCGGAACCGTCGCAATGCCTTATGGCGGCACTTATCAGCTCACGCCGATTCAGGCAATGGCGGCGAAAATCCCTGTTCTGAACGGCTCTACAAGCACATGCTCGCTGATGGCATGGGGCGCCAATCCGTATCTTGCAGAAAAAAGCCCTTATCACGGCGCCATGATGTCGGTCATTGAATCTGTTGCGCGGCTTATTGCCGCGGGCGGCAGCCGTAAACAAGCCTGGCTTTCCCTGCAGGAATATTTCGAGCGCCTCGGCACAAAGCCCGAACGCTGGGGCAAGCCGCTGGCTGCCCTGCTCGGTGCGCTTGATGCGCAGATTGGGCTTGGCATTGCGGCCATAGGCGGCAAGGACTCTATGTCAGGTACGTTTGAAAATATAGATGTTCCGCCGACGCTTATTTCTTTCGCATGCGGTGTTGCTCCGGCTTCCCGCGTCATGACACCTGAATTTAAAGCGCCCGGCCACAAGGTACTGTTGCTTCGCCCGAAATACGACAAGAACGGTGTGCCTAACTTTGCCTCCCTCAGAAAATTGTTTGACAAGGTTGAAAAGCTCATCGCCACAAGGAAGGCAAAGGCCGTCTGGGCTCTGTCTTTCGGTTCGATTGCTGAGGGCATCAGCAAGATGGCGTTCGGCAACAAAATCGGATTTACCTTCGCAAAGGGCGTTGACCGCGATATGCTGTTCGACCTTTGCTACGGTGCCTTTATCGTCGAGGTCGAGCCTCATACACTTGTCCGCGGAAAACTGCTCGGCTATACCTGTGAGCAGCCTGTTATCAAAATCGGCGGTTATACCATGAACCTTTCTGATCTCATTTCCGCCTGGCAAAAGCCCCTTGAGGAAATCTTCCCGACTAAGGCTAAAGCTCCGCAGGAAAAGGCAAAAACATATAACTACACAGTGCGCAACAACGCTCATCCTAAAGTCCATATTGCCTCGCCGCGGGTTCTTATTCCTGTTTTCCCGGGCACTAACTGCGAATACGATACTGCGAGACAGTTTGAACAGGCCGGTGCAATCTGCGATATATTTGTTATCCGCAACCTTAACGCCTCGGACGTTGAGGAATCGGTCAAGGAATTTGAAAAGCGCATAAAGAACAGCCAGATAATTATGATTCCCGGTGGATTCTCCGGCGGCGATGAGCCGGACGGCTCCGGTAAATTCATTACGGCATTCTTCCGCAATCCGCGTATCAAAGACGCGGTAACCGAACTGCTTAATCAGCGCGACGGGCTGATGCTCGGTATCTGCAACGGTTTCCAAGCGCTTATAAAGCTCGGCCTTGTGCCATACGGTGAAATCCGCGACATGGACGCTAACTGCCCGACGCTGACATTCAACTCCATTGGACGCCACCAGTCCACGTATGTGCGCACCCGCGTATCGAGCGTTAAGTCCCCATGGCTTGCTTACACCAACCAAGGCGAAGTCTTCTCAGTACCGGTTTCACACGGCGAGGGAAGGTTTGTTGCCTCGAAAGAGCTGCTTGAAAAACTCGCAGAGAACGGTCAGATCGCAACCCAATATGTCGACTTTGACGGCAATCCCTCTATGGATATCGAGTTTAACCCCAACGCCTCTGTTGACGCCATTGAAGGCATTACTTCCCCGGACGGCCGCATTTTCGGCAAGATGGGACACAGCGAGCGCATAGGCAAATATGTGGCCAAAAATATCGACGGCAACAAGGATATGCGTATCTTCGCAGCAGGCGTCGATTATTTCGCAATCTGAGCCGGTAATTCTAATACAAAACCATAAAAAGCCCCGCCTTGAGTATCTGATCCGCCCCTGTCAATGTAGACCAGGGAAATAATTAAAACATGGTTATTGAATAGCTACTGCCAAATGGTGGTAGCTCTTTTTATGCAGCAAACTTTGCCTTGTACTTCAGAATCCGTTTGTTCT